>NZ_JAHPIV010000008.1:0-136270 GCF_019039105.1 Desertibacillus haloalkaliphilus
GGCCCTCCCTCATCTCCTATACAGCATAGCTTCGGTGCTTACGCACCGCACCTTCGTGGCGCACAGTCGTCGGCATAGCGGACGAATTTCAACCCGCGTTTTTCCAGTTCTTTGTCTAATTCATCGAGCACAATATTAGATAGAAGAGGACTAAGAGGGCCACCTTGTGGTGCCCCTTCAGTGTTTGGACTGACAAGCCCTTTGTTCATAACGCCAGTTTGTAAGTAACGACGGATTAGTTGGAGAACTCTTTTGTCATCAATTCGAGTTGATAGTTTCCTCATAAGGCGATCATGATTAACCTTATCAAAGAATTTCTCTAGGTCGATGTCGACAACCCATTTATACCCTTCTTTAATCCATTGTTTAGCCTGTCTTACAGCGTCATGTCCTCTTCTATTTGGTCTGAAACCAAAGCTCTGTTCAGAGAACATCGGATCATAGATTTGATTAAGCGTTTGGGCAATTGCTTGTTGAAGGAATCGATCCATCACCGTGGGGATACCTAATTTCCTGAATCCTCCGTTAGGTTTCGGGATTTCGACTCTACGGACGGGATTAGGGTGATAGGTACCCCGTTCAATCTCTTTTCGAATAGAAGCCCAGTTTTCATGAAGATGGGGGCGTAGGGATTTTACGTCCATCTCGTCAACACCGCGGCTTCCTTTATTCTTTTCCACACGTTTGAGTGCTTGTATTAAGTTTTCACGGGATAAGATTTGTTCCAACATCATATCAAACTCCTACGTGAATAATTCGTTCTTCTTATGTGACGCAATCTCTCCACCCTTTGTTCGTGCCCCCCGCAAGATTCATTGCTTCCTTCACGAGAAAGGTCTCTTGTTTTCTGCTTCGACGAGATGCGTGTATGCAAAGTGATTATTCTCCTCAAATGATTCAGCCCTTCCCATCTTGTCTAGATCAAGTTGGTACTACGGCTTCGGCTGACTTCTGACAGTTCAACGGACGTTCACACGACCGCTTACGATATGAGTATCGCTTATCTGTCAGACCTCCCAGGGTAAGCACACATTCTTCCTCTCCATGTCCTCACTTCATTTACTCGATGCCCCCTTTGGCAGTAAGGGTTTTGACTTGTGCAGCAGTCTCACCCAAGTGCACCTAGCCTTCTATAAAGTTCGTGTTCCTCAAGGCGGAGATTTGCCGCCGACTTCCTTCAGATTCTAGGTCACCCTAGACACCCTTGTCTTAAGCTAACCACTACTAATGCCTTCGTGGTTCGGGACTTGAACCCTAGAGAATGTGTGCATGCCTGGCACACTGCTAAAAAAGCAACCAAAATCATTTGGTTGCTTTCAGTGCATCTATAACTACTTTCCGTTCTGCTTCTGATAATGGGACCATAGGTAGTCGCACTCCACCAGCATCAACACCTTTTTGTTTTAAAGCTGCTTTAACAGGTGAGGGGTTTGGTGCGACAAATAAGCTCTTCATAATCGGCAAAAGTTTCCGATGCAACTGAGCAGCTTCAGCCACAGATCCAGCTTTAAAGGACTCGATCATTTGTTTCATCTCACTGCCAATCACATGTGCTGACACAGAAACAATTCCATCTGCCCCAATTGCTAAAGCCGGTAGCGTCAGTTGATCATCTCCACTATATAACGTAAACGAATCATCGGTATTTTCAATGATCGCTGCCATTTGTTCAAGATCGCCACTCGCCTCTTTTACAGAAACAATATTTTCGGCCTTTGCAAGCTCAATCATCGTCTCCGCAGAGACATTGACGTTACAACGCCCAGGAATATTGTAAATCATCACCGGTAGCGGGGTTGCATTTGCAATGGCTGAGAAATGAGCGAATAACCCTGCTTGTGAAGGTTTATTGTAATACGGACTGACGGCCATTACACCATCAATACCTGTTTCTGTCGCTAATTTGGTAAATTCAACAGAAGCTTGAGTGTCATTGCTTCCTACACCCCCAATTACAGGCGCACGACCGTTAACTGTTTTAACGACATAACGGAATAGGGAAAGCTTCTCCTCTGTCGACAACGTTGGAGATTCACCCGTCGTACCGGCAACGACGAATCCTTCTGTACCATTAACCAGTAAATGTTCTATTAATTTTTCTGCCTTACCAAAATCGATATTGCCCTTTTGGTCAAAGGGAGTAACCATTGCAGTTAACACATGACCAAAGTTCAATCTTTTCAACTCCTTATAACTGAGAAAAAATTCATTCTCTTCACTAGTATTTAATCATCGATACTCTCAGCTACAGTGCCATCCTTTTGAAGATGGAACATTCGGTGAAGGGCATTAACTGCTTTTTCCATATCCTGTTCTTTGACCAATACCCAGATGGTTGTATGGGAATCTGCCGATTGAAGAATTTCAATATTTTCCTTTGATAGAGCAGCAACGATTTTAGCAGTTACACCTGGAACACCTGTCATTCCTGCACCAATTGCAGAAACTTTGGCACAGTTCTTTGTTACGGTTGGTTCATAACCCATCTCCGTTAAGATGTTGATCGCTTCTGTTGTATCCTCATCGGAGACCGTATACACAACACCTAATGGATTGATATTGATGAAATCAACACTGATCTTTGCATTTGCCATCGCCTTGAACACTTTTTCTTGAAGGTTAAATTGTCCTTCCTTATCAAGAACCTTGATCTGGGTAATATTTGAAATATTTGCAATTCCAGTGATCAGACGCTCTTGAACATGTTCATACGTGGGTAGTGATTGGCGATCCGTTACAACCGTACCAATTGCATCCGCATACGTCGAACGAATGTGAATTGGAATGTTTGCTTGCATCGCAATTTCGACGGCACGTGGATGAATCACTTTTGCGCCTTGATGTGCCATATTACTTATTTCATCATACGTTACCGATGTTAGTGGTCTAGCTTCAGCAACAATTCGTGGATCTGCTGTCATGACTCCCTCAACATCAGTAAAGATATCTACCCATTTTGCAGAGATGGCAGCAGCAAGCGCTGTAGCACTCGTATCACTTCCGCCTCTGCCAAGTGTTGTTACATCACCAACTGGCGATTGTCCTTGGAATCCAGATACGACAACGACATCGTGTTGCTTAAGCGTTTGCTTTAGGTGATCACAGTTCATCTCTACAATTTTTGCATTTGTAAAGTCATCGTTTGTTCTAAATCCAGCTTGTGGACCAGTCATCGCCATCGACATTAAACCCATTTGACGTAACAAGCCCGAAAAAACAACAGCTGAGATAACCTCTCCACAGGACACAAGAAGGTCTTGCTCCCGTTTGTTCACTTGTGCGAATTCATTTAATAGAGACAAAAGAGTATCGGTAGCATACGGATCTCCTTTTCGGCCAATGGCTGAGACAACAACAACCACTTTATATCCGTCATGCACGGCTGCTTTGACATGTGCAGCAGCTTTTTTACGAACCTCTTCATTTTTTACTGATGTTCCGCCGAATTTCTGAACAATAATATCCATGATGCACCTACTTTTTTATTTCAAAAGTTCCAACTTAACTAGGCTTTCTGCAATTTGTACAGAGTTCCAAGCTGCCCCTTTTAGTAGGTTATCGGAAACAACCCACATATGGTAGCCGTTATCTCTGTCTAAGTCTTTACGAATTCGACCAATAAATACATCATTTTTTCCAACACAATTTGAAGCTAGTGGATATACTTGATTACTAGGGTCATCTTCTAACGTCACACCAGGTGCCGTTGCTAATAAATCTTTAATTTCCGCGACGTCTGCACCACCCTTTTCTACTTCAACATAAACAGATTCAGAGTGGCCAGTTTCTACTGGTAAGCGCACACAAGTCGCTGCAACTTCTAAATCATCTTGGTGCATAATTTTTTTCGTTTCATTAATCATTTTCATTTCTTCAAATGTATATCCATTATCTTGGAATAAATCAATTTGCGGAACCGCATTAAATGCAATTTGATAATGCTTTTTGTCACCACTTACTGGTAACACTTCTGGCGTAAATTCTTTTCCTTCTAAGATCGCTTTTGATTGATCTTTCATTTCTTCAATCGCTTCTAATCCAGCCCCTGAAACGGCTTGATAAGTTGAAACAACAACTTTTTTCATTCCATATTTTTGACGAAGTGGCTCGAGTGCCACAACCATTTGGATCGTTGAACAGTTAGGGTTTGCAATAATCCCTTTGTGATTACGAACATCTTCTTCATTTACTTCTGGAACGACTAACGGTACTTCCGGGTCCATACGGTAGGCACTCGTGTTATCAACGACAATCGCGCCTCTTTTTACCGCTTCTGGTGCTAATGCTTTTGACACTGATCCTCCTGCACTAAATAGTGCGAGTTGAACACCTTCAAATGCCTCTGGAGTTGCTTCTTCAACAGTTAGTTCTTGCCCCTTAAATTGAATTTTCTTCCCAGCTGAACGCTTTGAAGATAATAAAGATAATTTTGAAATTGGGAAATCTCTTTCCTCTAATGTTTTTAACATTTGCTGTCCTACTGCCCCTGTTGCTCCTACTAATGCTACATGAAATCCTGTTTGAGCTACCATTTATCTTTCTCCCTTCCCTTTTTCAATGTTTAATAGTTTTACTTTTATTGACACTTATTTTACCACAATAAATCGTTCAATTGATAGATTCAGTTAAGCGTCTTTATTCAACTTTAAGGGAAACTTTATTTTTTCGCAACGTCGGTTATGTCATTAATCTCTGAATTTTTCAATTAAAACAGGCTGATATTGCTGACCACGTAGTGCAGACTCTACTGTTTCCTTTAATGCTTCCATTCGCGCTACTAACGAGTTTGGTTTTCCGTGCGGATTGTCTTGACCAAATGGAATAAAATAAATATTTTTTGTTGCCATTAGCTTCATAACATTTCCACCATTCAACCCAAGAGCATCATTGGTAGATATACCGAGTACGACAGGTTTCCCCGTTCGTAATGTCGCTTTTGCCCCCATCAATACTGGAGAATCTGTCATCGCATTGGCAAATTTACTCGTCGAGTTTCCGGTCATTGGAGCAATAACCATGCAGTCAAGTGGTTTCTGTGGTCCAAATGGTTCCGCCTTTACAATCGTATCAACGATCTCCTCGTCGGTAATTTCTTTAATTCGCTCCAGCCAATCTTCACTTTTACCAAACTTCGTATCTGTTGATTGCACCGTATAGCTCACAAAAGGTGTCACTTTTGCTCCTGCATCTACCAGCTTTTTCATTTCTGGAAGAACTGCATCATACGTACAATGAGATCCTGTTAAGCCAAACCCGATATGCTTCCCTTCTAATGACATTACGAGTCCTCCTCTCGTTTTTCATACTCTTCACTTAGCAATTGTGACAACACATTCGCTAAAATTTTTCCAGCTGTTTTTGGAGCTACAATGCCAGGTAAGCCTGGGGCTAGCAACGCTTTGACTCCTCTTTTTTCTGCATAACGGAAATCAGTACCGCCGGGTTTTGAAGCTAAATCTAGAATAAGTGCATTGGTCGGCATTTTCGCAATCACCTTTGCCGTTAGAATTAATTCTGGAACAGTGTTGATGCAAATATCAACATCACCGACTGCTTCTTCAAGGTTTTTCGTATGAAATGGTTCAAGACCCATCTCTGTGATACGGGCCAATTGATCGGACTGATTAGCTCCGACCTTCACACGAGCACCTAAGGCTGAAAATGTTCTCGCCGCCGACATCCCTACTCTTCCTAAACCAAGAACCATCACATTAGCCTTATGAATCGTAATATCGGTGTGCTGGATCGCCATCATGATCGTTCCTTCAACGGTTGGAATCGAGTTATAAATTGCGACATCGTCACGTTCAAAAAGCTTTACTAGTTTGCGATTGGCATCTTTTGCACATTGTGTTAAATAATCTGTGCTAATTCCCGTATAAATGATACAATGCTCAGGGGTTTCCTTTACAATATCTGGTTTCAAATGAATGGTTTCATTGGAAAAGATGGTTTCCACTTCGCCTGTTTGGTTCGCTCCACTCGAAGGTAGAATAATCGCGTCAACCGTTTGAAATTCAACATCCTCAAATGTTTGTTTTTTTGCTCCTATAAATCCATCACTAAGCTGGTCAAAGCCGATAAGAGAAAGCTTCGCATCGAGCTCTGTTAGCTTACGTATGATTTCTAATTGCCTTGCATCCCCACCGATGATGGCGATATGCATCCCAGTAAGCATTTTTTTGATTCCCCCTCCTTTAATGCAACTCTAGCTTCAAAAACATTTCCATAGGGGATAGTATCATTAGCGATTACACGATAGCATATGTGAGAAGGACCTAAACGGTGAATACATTTAAGAAAGATTACTTATTAAATCCCATGTTCAAAAAAGAGGACAAAAAGAACCGGTGGACCTTTTGAACATTCTCATTAAAAAAGGTGCAGACCTAAACGGATTATGTTTACCGCTTCGGCCTGCACCTCTATTGGTTGCTAGACGAATATATTATTCAGCTGGAACATCGATAATAATCATGTCAGATCCTATCTTTTTTATTTGATCCCAGTAAACAGTAACTTCTTTCTCTTTCTTACCAAAACCAAACCATTTCATTGTCGGTATGACAAATGCATTAATTCTTCCGGTATGTTCATCAATGATTAAATCGGTCTGTCCAAGGATCCCTAGGCGTTCTCCTTTTTCGTAATCAATAATCTCTTTACCACTAATTTCACTAAGTCTCAATGCCACTCCCTCCTAGATGACTTCAGTATAGCAAAACCCTTTACTATTTATTTATGTGAGTAACGAAAAAAAATACCAAAAACATAACAGAAACTGTTATCCTCTTGGTATTTTGCATCGAATTACTTCATTAGCGAATCAGGTAGCTCGCCTGTTGGACTAATAAGTGACAGTGAAAAATCACGGTTAAAGAGCTGCTCTGCTAAACGATTAACATCCTTATGCGTGACTTCATTAATCTCCTCGACCATTTCATCTAACGAACGGTGACGTTTAAGTAGCAATTCATTTTTACCATTTCTGCTCATACGGCTGTTTGTACTCTCTAAACTAAGCATTAGGTTACCTTTTAACTGTTCCTTGCCATTTTCAATTTCTTTTTCTGAAACGTTACCTGCCACTAATGAGTCAAGCGTTTGTTTAATGCCATCATATAAATCATTCAATTGATTCGGTGCCGTCCCTCCATAAATGGTGAGAAGACCGCTATCTTGGTACGATGAATGAAAGGAGAAGACAGAGTATGCTAATCCTCGTTTTTCACGTATTTCTTGGAACAATCGGCTGCTCATACTGCCACCTAATAAATTATTTAAGACTACTAAAGGATAAATATCCTCGTGCCCGATTTGCAAGCCATTAAAACCAAGGCAAAGGTGCGCTTGTTCTGTATCCTTTTGTTTAGTTATGCGTTTCGCTAAAAAAGTCGGTGCTTCAACTTTCGGGCCTTGCTTCCCTGGCTTCACAGCTGAAAACGTTGATTTTACAGTATCAATGAGTTGGTCATCAATATTTCCTGCCATGGATACAACGACATGCTCAGCTGTATAATGGCGTTTCATATAATCTCTTAAAAAATCACCATCAAAAGTTTTTAATGTATCAACGGTCCCTAAAATCGGGTAACCCAACGAATGCACTCCATAACTTGCTTCACTTAAATAATCATGAACAATATCATCAGGGGTATCATCAACCATTTTTATTTCCTCAAAAACAACATTCTTTTCTTTTTTAACTTCTTCTTCCGCAAAGATAGAATTAAAAAACATATCAGATAAAATATCTATCGCATAACTAGCGTGCTCATCTAATACCTTTGCATAAAAACAAGTATACTCCTTTGAGGTAAACGCATTGACATGTCCGCCGATCCGATCAAAGGCCTCAGCAATTTCACTTGCGGAACGGTTTTTCGTTCCTTTAAAAAACATGTGTTCTAAAAAATGGGAAATGCCATTTTCACTCTCTGTTTCAAAACGTGAGCCCGTATGAACCCAAATACCAATGGACACAGAGCGTACATGTGGAATTTGCTCACAAACTAAACGTAAACCATTTGCCAGTTCTATTTTTTGTACCAAATTATTTCCCCCTATACTTTCAGTCTTCGTTTATCCCAAAGCTTAAACGAGATTCATCCATAAGTTGGGTCACGGTACCGATTTGATAGCCTTTTGATTTTAAACCAATGATTAATTGATCCAGTCCTGCTGCAGTCGAAGACGTCGGGTGCATAAGAATCATTGCTCCTGGATGAACTTTATTTAAGACATTTTGAACCATTGTATGTGGTTCTGGCTTTCGCCAATCAACCGTATCGACCGACCACATAATCGTTCCCATATCCATCGTGGAGGCGATGTCAACCACTTCTTGTCGAAAGCTCCCGCTTGGTGGCGCAAACCACTTCGGTGTTACATCTAATGTCGCTTCGATGACCTCATTCGTTTTCTGTAATTCTTCTGTAATTCTTGCAGCCGTTAAACTTTTCATATCAGGATGAGAATATGCATGATTTCCAATTTCATGCCCTTCTTCAAGAATCATTTTCGCTAATTTAGGGTTATCTTTCACCCATGATCCATCTAGAAAGAACGTTGATTTAACTTCATGCTTTTTCATCACTTTTAACATCGAAGGCAAGTATTCATTTCCCCATGCGACATTAACTAACAACGTAACCATTGACTTTTCAGGGTTCCCTTTATAAATCGGTGCAGGTGGCAAATCTTCGAGATGTACACTTGGCTTTGTCTCCTTAAACACGAGCTTGTGTGGATTAAACTGACCATCGTCCTTCATTTTCTCATATGAAGCTTCAATATCCACCTTGACTCCATTATAGCCTGGGATCGCCTTCCATACTTTATCAACTATGGCATCAATGGCTGGCTTTTCATATTTCTTTGCTTGGGATTGAATTTTTTCATAAAGCGGATCAGCCATCTTCGCTACACTAATGCTTTCTTCTTTCACTCCATCTATGTATTCAGTCGCAAACGGATTTTGGATTGATCCGATTGAAATGATAAAAATAAATAAAAACGCAAACCACTGCAAGTACATCCTCTTCATCTTATTCTAACCCCCTTGTACTAAAAAATATGCAATAGAATTCCGGGCTAGAACCGAGAAGAAGACCTCGTGCAATTAGATACTAAAAAAGAGACTGGCTATTTTCCCAGCCTCCCCTTCTTAACTTTCTTCTTGCTCTTTCTGTTCTTTAAGGATCGCTTTACGTGATAAGTTTACACGGCCTTGATTGTCGATCTCAGTCACTTTTACTTCAATCTCATCACCGATACTAACGATATCCTCTACCTTATTTACTCGCTCTTCGGCAAGTTGCGAAATATGAACAAGACCATCTTTTCCTTTAAAGATCTCAACAAAGGCACCGAACTTCTCAATTCGCTTCACTTTACCAAGATATGTCTGTCCAACCTCAACTTCTCTGACAATATCCTCGATGATTTGTTGGGCTTTGTTATTCATCTCTTGATCTACAGAAGAAATATAGACCGTTCCGTCTTGTTCGATATCAATTTTCACACCAGTGTCTTCGATAATCTTGTTAATCATCTTTCCACTAGGTCCAATGACATCACGGATTTTATCTGGGTTGATTTTCATCGTTTTAATTTTTGGTGCATACGTTGACAATTCAGCACGTGACTCACCGATGGCAGAAAGCATGTTTTCTAAAATCACCATTCGTCCACGTTTCGCTTGATCCAAGGCTTCAACTAAAATTTCACGATTAATACCTGAAATCTTAATATCCATTTGTAAGGCTGTAATCCCTTCTTTTGTTCCTGCTACTTTAAAGTCCATGTCTCCAAGCGCGTCTTCCATGCCTTGAATATCGGTTAAAACAGTCACATACTCTTCTTCCTTGACAAGACCCATCGCAATTCCTGCTACAGGTGCCTTAATCGGAACACCAGCATCCATCATCGCTAACGTACTTGCACAAATACTCGCTTGTGAGGTTGAACCATTCGATTCAAGCACCTCTGAAACGAGACGGATCGTGTACGGGAACTCATCTTCACTAGGGATGACCTTTTCGAGTGCACGCTCCCCTAGTGCACCATGACCAATTTCACGTCGGCCTGGTCCACGCATAGGTCCTGTTTCGCCAACACTAAACGATGGGAAATTATAGTGATGCATAAAGCGCTTTGATTCTTCAATACCTAATCCATCTAAGATTTGTACATCACCTAATGCACCTAATGTACAAATGCTAAGCGCTTGGGTTTGTCCACGTGTAAATAACCCTGAACCATGCGTTCGCGGCAACATATCCACTTGAGAGTTCAATGCACGGATTTCATCAACACCACGGCCATCTGGACGTAATTTCTCCTTCGTAATTAATCGTCGTACTTCTTGCTTCACTAATTTTTGTAACGTTTCTTGAACTTCACTAATCTCTATTGTTTCATCTTCTTCAAATTGGGCAACTGTTCGTTCAATCACCGCATCAATCGCTTCTTGACGAGCATGCTTTTCAACGACGCGAACAGCCTCTTTAATCTCAGCCTCAGCGATATCACGAACTTTTTGCTCTAGTTCAGGATCAATTTGTTGAAGAACAACTTCTGTTTTCTCTTTCCCGATCTGAGCGACAATTTCTTCTTGAAACGCAATTAGACGTTTAATTTCCTCATGGCCATACATAATCGCTTCAAGCATAACCTCTTCAGGTACCTCATCTGCACCTGCTTCAACCATATTAATAGCGTCTTTTGTCCCTGCGACCACTAGATTGATGTCACTTTGTTCAAGTTGTTCCGTAGTCGGGTTAATCACAAATTCATCGCCAATTCGACCGACAGTTACACCCGCAATTGGTCCATCGAACGGAATATCTGAAACACATAATGCAAGTGAAGAACCAAACATCGCTGCCATCTCAGATGAACAATTTGGGTCAACACTCATCACGATACTAACCACTTGGACTTCGTTTCGAAATCCATCCGCAAACAATGGGCGAATAGGACGATCGATTAATCGACTTGCTAAAATTGCTTTTTCACTTGGGCGCCCTTCACGTTTAATAAATCCACCTGGGATTTTCCCGGCTGCATATAAGCGCTCTTCATAATTCACTGTAAGCGGAAAGAATGGCAAGTCTTTTGGTTCCTTAGAAGCTGTCACTGTTGATAAAACAGCTGTATCTCCATAGCGAACCATCACGGCTCCATTTGCTTGCTTAGCCAATTGGCCTGTCTCAATCGTTAACGTTCGACCGGCCCAATCAATAGAAAACGTTTGTTTTTCTTGTTCCATTAAACGAGTACTCCTCTCGTACACAAAATTATTCAATCTATCCTTATTATTTCCTATTTATGCTGAAAATAAAAGAAAAAAATTGAATCTAACGATCTTTTTTGAAATTTTTTCCTGAATTTTTAACCTAATAAAAAAGCGGGAACAATTCCCGCTTTTTTTAATGGTTTATCGGCGTAAACCAAGGCTATCAACTAAGTTACGGTAACGAGTAACATCTTTTTTACGTAAGTATGTTAATAAGTTACGACGTTGACCAACCATCTTTAAAAGACCACGACGTGAATGATGATCTTTTTTGTGTGTACGTAAATGATCATTTAAACTATTGATTTGCTCAGTTAGGATAGCTACCTGAACCTCAGGAGAACCTGTATCGTTCTCATGTGTTTTATACTGCTCAATAAGTTCATTTTTACGTTCTTGTGTTAATGCCATCCTAGTCACCTCCTTTTTCTTATACACCAATTCCCTCGCAAACGTTGGTGAATCGTTTTGCCAAGCAACGGCTTTTGTACATAAAGTACATCATTTAGAATACATGTTTTTTTTCTAAAATGCAAGTCCTTCTTATTTTTTGTTGAATTTTGTTTATTCTTTTACTTTTTGTTGATGAAAAAAGGCAATAGCCTCTTCTTTATCCTTACTAATTTGTTTGGTTAATTCATCAACTGAGTTAAATTTCCTCTCTCCACGAATATAGGTCAACCATTGCAGTGTAACCTCAGCACCATAAATCGACCGCTCAAAATCAAACAAATGCACCTCAATCGTGGCTTGCTGACTGTCTTCGTAAAAGGTTGGTTTATAACCAACATTACAAACCCCTTCATACGACTTGCCATCGACCTGCATTGAGACTGCATAAACACCGGTAGACGGAGATAAATAACGGTCAGTGAATTCAATATTTGCAGTTGGAAAGCCGATCGTTCGACCTCGTTTATCACCGTGAATCACTGTACCACTTATTTGATAGTAACGTCCTAAATAAGCAGGAACATCTGCTACTTCCCCATTTTTTATGAGCTCTCTAATTAAAGTAGAACTAATCTTTCTCTCACTTTCTTCGACTTTATGGACTGTTGTTTGTTCAAATTCATTCCGAGAGTGAAAAGGTAATGTCTCCATCGTTCCTTTTCCTAGATTCCCATACGTATAGTCAAATCCAGCGACAACATGTTTTACATGAAGACGAATCAAATATTCATCTACAAATTGCTGTGGAGTAAGGCTTGCAAACTCTTTGGAAAATTGAACGATATATAACCGGTCAACGTCCAACTGCTCAATTTGACGAGCTTTATCTTTGATTGGGGTTAAGTATGGCATTTGCTCACTGCCTCGTTTTGCTCTTAACACCTCTTTTGGGTGTGGGTTAAATGTCATCACTGAACAGTTATAGCCCTTGTTTTTAGCGATCGTTTTAGCTGTCGTGATCACTTGTTGGTGTCCAAGGTGAACACCATCAAAAAAACCCAGAGCCATTACTGTTGGTTTAAGATCATCCTTTTTTATTTGATGAGGATGTGATATATACACTGTTTCCACAATATTCACCTTCAATCTGGTTAACAACCACAGTCATTAATCAATTTTAATGATTTTTTCCGGTTTAATAAAGCCTTTTTTGGTTGGGTGTTGCTGGTAAATCGCTAAACACTCACCACTTTCATTATATACCGAAACCCGCTTTTCTTCTATTCCTTTGAACTGAGGCAAGACCATTCCGTTTCGAACCTTTGTTTCAATCGTGGGGTCAACAGTAACACGAGTAAAATGTGAGACCGCTTGCTCAATCGATAGCAGCTCAACATCTTCTGCTTGAGCTTGCTCTGTTAGCTGCTCAAGTGTCAAGCATTGCTTGAGCATAAAAGGCCCTGATTCGGTTCGTATTAAATCAGACATATGCGCTGGATATCCTAGTTCCTTCCCGATATCCACAGCTAACGTTCGGACATATGTACCTTTGCTACAGTGGACGCGAAAACGAAACGAAACCGTCTGCTCTGTTTGCTTTATATCTCCTAGCAACGTTAGTTCATGAATCGTAATCATTCGTACCGGGCGGTCCACATGTTTACCTTCTCTTGCATATTCATATAATCTTTTACCTTTTACTTTAACGGCCGAATACATCGGAGGAATTTGCTTAATCTCACCTACAAATCGCTTAATGACCTTCTCTACCTCATTCTTCGTGATCACACGATCTACTCGCTTTTGTTCGACACACTCCCCTGAAGCGTCTTCAGTTGTTGTTGAAAAACCCAAAGTGACCTCGCCTTCATATGTTTTCGGATAATCAGTCATGTACTCGGCAATTTTCGTCGCACGACCAATACAAATGGGTAACACACCAGTCACATCAGGATCTAGTGTGCCCGTATGACCCACTTTTTTTGTTTTTAAAATCTTGCGAACCTTCGCGACACAATCATGAGAGGTCACCCCTTTTGGTTTATAGAGGGGCAAGATTCCAGATCGATTCAAACACGACACCTGCTTTCTTAGAAGTTTTTTAAAACAACTCCAAAAAGCTAAAGGATAGACAAAGGCATTGTGCCTCATCTATCCCTTTGCTCCATCAATTTATTTCTCATCATTGGTTTCTTTATTAATATCGTTTAAAAGTCTCTCGATTTTATTTCCGTATTCAATTGATTCATCAAATTCAAAAGAAATTTCCGGCGTCTTACGAAGACGAATTCGCTTACCGATCTCAGAACGAATAAATCCTGATGCCTTCGATAAACCTTTGAGCGTGTCTTCTTTTTTTTGATCGTCACCAAGGACCGTAATAAATACTTTTGCTTGTTGCAAGTCACCAGTTACATCCACACCTGTAACCGTCACGAAATCAACACGCGGATCCTTAATTTCTCTCATAATAATATCACTTAATTCCTTTTTCATTTGTTCACCAACACGATTTGCTCGAACATTGCTCATGTGAATCCACCTCACTTTGCTGCGTTTACAGCCATTCAATCGTTGTTACTGTACGTTCAATTTCTGGAACTCCATCAATCATCTTTAATGCTCGCTGCAGTTCCTTTTCAACGACAGTTTTATCATTAGCAATTGCTGCAATCGCTATTTCAGTTCGTTGCCATACATTTTGATGCGCAGTCTCGGCAACAGTAACATTTAACCGTTGCCTGAGCTTTGTAAGGACACTTTTTAAGACTGAGCGTTTCTCCTTAAGTGACTGTGCGTCATAAATGATACATTCGCATGTGATGACACCGATGATCATTTAGGTTTGATTTCCTCCATGACATATGCTTCAATGATGTCGCCTTCTTTAATATCATTGAAATTCTCTAGTGTTACACCACATTCATAACCAGATGCAACTTCTTTAACATCATCTTTATATCGTTTTAATGCATTTAAGGCTCCTTCATAAATCACAATACCATCGCGAATCAAACGAACCGTTGAGTCACGAGTGATCTTCCCATCCGTCACATATGAACCTGCAATCGTACCAATTTTAGACACTTTAAACGTCGCACGTACTTCCAATTGGCCAATAACTTTTTCTTGATATTCCGGATCAAGCATCCCTTTCATCGCTGCCTCAATCTCATCAATCGCATTGTAAATGACACGATGAAGACGAATATCAACTTTTTCCGCTTCTGCCGTACGCTTCGCATTCACATCTGGACGGACATTGAACCCAATGACAATTGCATTAGAAGCTGATGCCAAAATAATGTCAGACTCAGCGATGGCGCCAACACCCGTATGAATAATGTTTACTTTCACACCTTCAACATCAATCTTTTCAAGAGCACCTTTCATCGCTTCTACAGACCCTTGCACATCGGCTTTAATAATGACATTGATCTCTTTAATATCCCCTTGTTGAATTTGTTCAAACAAATCATCAAGGCTGACTTTTGATGTTTCTTTACGTTCCGCTTCGCGCTGCTTTGTTGCTCGCGCTTCACCAATTTGACGTGCTTTCTTTTCATCTTCAAAAGCTAAAAATTGATCGCCAGCCTGAGGGACTGCATTTAGACCTGTAATTTCTACAGGTGTAGATGGACCAACGGTTTTCACACGGCGCCCGAGATCATTGACCATCGCACGAACCCGACCAAATGTGTTTCCAACAACAATAGGATCGCCGACATTTAATGTCCCTGATTGTACGAGTAACGTCGCAACCGGTCCGCGACCTTTATCAAGTTCAGCTTCTATCACTGTACCTCGTGCACGTTTGTCAGGGTTCGCCTTATATTCTTCCACCTCAGCAACGAGAAGGATCATCTCTAGCAGCTCATCAATACCTTCACCTTTCAATGCTGATACTGGAACAAAAATTGTATCGCCACCCCAAGCTTCAGGAACAAGCTCAAACTCAGTTAACTCTTGCATAACGCGATCCGGATTTGCTGCTTCCTTATCCATTTTATTAACTGCAACAATAATTGGTACACCTGCTGCTTTTGCGTGGTTGATCGCTTCTTTTGTTTGTGGCATAACTCCATCATCTGCAGCGACAACGAGAATTGTAATATCTGTCACTTGGGCTCCACGTGCGCGCATCGTTGTAAACGCCGCGTGACCCGGAGTATCTAAGAACGTGACTTTCTTATCATTCTCTTCGATCTGATAAGCACCAATATGTTGCGTAATACCGCCCGCTTCGCCTGCTGTTACTTTTGTATGACGAATAGAGTCTAGAAGCGTTGTTTTCCCGTGGTCAACATGCCCCATGATCGTAACGACAGGCGGTCGTTCTTTTAGGTCTTTTGGATCATCATTCTCTTCGATGTTTTCAAATTCATGCTCATCAATAATGACCTCTTCTTCAACCTCAACCCCAAAATCCTCACAAATAAGTTCAATTGAATCCTTATCTAGCTCCTGGTTGATCGTCGCCATCACACCTAAGAACATCAATTTTTTGATAAGCTCAGAAGGCTCTTTGTTTAATTTACCCGCTAAATCCCCAACTGTAACCGTACCTGAATACGTAATCTTCTCTGGTGTTTTGTTCTGTTTACTCTTCACTGATTGCTCCTCTTTATTCCCACGGTTATTTTTTTGATTCCGTTGCTGCTTCTTGTTCCCTTTTTTCTTTTGATTAGGGTTGTTCTTATTATGATTAGGCTTCTCTTGCTTTGGTTTAGAAGGTTTATTTTTCTGCTTTGCAGTGTCTTGTTTGTTTTCTTTACTGTTGCTGTTTCCTTCTAATTTTTTGATTGTGTCCTCATCAATAACAGACATATGGTTTGAAACGGATACATTGAGTTGTTTTAATTGCTCAATGATCTCTTTACTTGATTTATTCTTTTCTTTTGCATATTCATATATTCGCATCTTCCTCATATGTTAACCTCCACCTTTATTGATCAAGTAGTGTGATCAATTTCTTTGCAAATCCAGGGTCTATAACACCGATAACCACTCGCTCTCCTTTACCGATTGCATGCCCCAAAAAGTCCCTTGTCGAGACCGTCCGCAACGGTACATGATAGTGCTCACATTTATTAACCACTTTCTTTCTCGTCGATTCAGAAGCATCAGACGAAAGAAGAACCAATTTCACTTTTTTTGCTCTTACATCTTTAATCACAAGTTCTTCTCCAGATACAAGCATTCTTGCTCTCGCCGCCAAGCCTAACATCGACATCCACTTTTGATCACTCATTGTCCTTGTCCCTGCCGTCTGGCTTCTTCTAGATGGTCATAAATCTCATTACTAACTTTAACATTTAAATGTCTTGAAAGGATATCTTTCTTTTTAGCCATTTCAAAACACTCCTTGCTATTGCTTATGTAAGCACCACGACCATTTTTCTTTCCAGTCGGGTCAATTGAAACGTCGCCCTCTGGTGAACGAACAATACGAATGAGTTCTTGTTTCGGTTTCATCTCATTAGTAACAACACATTTGCGAAGTGGAACTTTTCGTTTTTTCATCCGGCTCCATCTCCTTTGTTTTATTCAGTCTGTTCGTCAGTAACAGGTTCTTCAACAGGATCATCAGGATCATCAGCCTCAACTTCTTCTAGCGCTTCATCTGGATGATATAAGCCTAGTTCCTCAGCCTCTGATTGACTTTTTATATCTATTTTCCAACCTGTTAATTTTGCAGCGAGACGTGCGTTTTGACCACGTTTTCCGATCGCTAATGAAAGTTGGTAATCTGGCACAATCACTTGTGTCATTTTTTCTTCCTCATCAACGTTTACTTCAAGAACCTTCGAAGGACTAAGCGCATTGGCCACATATTCAACTGGATCTTCAGACCAACGAACAATGTCAATTTTTTCACCTTTTAACTCATCAACAATCGTTTGGACCCTTTGGCCTTTAGGACCAACACAAGAGCCTACAGGATCAACTTCTGGATCTTCAGCATGGACAGCAATTTTCGATCGGTCTCCCGCTTCACGTGATACGGATTTAATTTCCACGGTTCCGTCATAAATTTCTGGCACCTCTAACTCAAATAGTCGTTTTAAAAGACCGGGATGAGTTCTTGAAATTAAAATTTGTGGTCCTTTAGTCGTTTTCTCTACTTTCGTAATGTAGGCTTTAATCCGGTCATTATGTTTGTACGTTTCGTTTGGCATTTGTTCGCCTAATGGTAAAAGAGCTTCTACTTTACCTAAATCAACATAAATAAAGCGATTATCTTGACGTTGTACAATACCGGTCATAATGTCTTCTTCACGGTCGATGAAATCGGAATATATGATCCCTCGCTCGGCTTCGCGCACTCGCTGGGTGACCACTTGTTTGGCTGTTTGTGCGGCAATCCGTCCAAAATCCTTTGGCGTCACCTCAATTTCAACAATATCATCGACTTCAAAATTCGGATTAATCTCTTTCGCTGCATCTTCAGAAATCTCTAGCCTGGCATCGAACACCTCTTCAACGACCTGTTTCCTAGCAAACACGCGAATACTGCCATTCTCACGATTGATATCGACACGTACATTTTGTGCTTGATTAAAATTTCGTTTGTATCCTGAAATTAGCGCGGCTTCAATCGCTTCTAAAATCACTTCTTTTTCGATCCCTTTGTCTTTTTCCAATGTTGTTAATGCATCCATAAAATCACTATTCATTGAACGCTTCCCCCTTTCAATTAAAAAACAACAGCAAGCCTAGCACTTGCTACTTTTTCATACGGTAATTCAATCTCATTCGTACGAGTTTTGACACGTACAGCAACCGTTAGCGTTTCACCGTCAAAGTGAACGAGCTTGCCTTCGAATGCTTTTTCTCCGTGAATCGGTTCATATGTTGTAATATAAACATTTTTACCGATCGCTCGTTGAACATCTTTTTCCTTTTTCAGCGGCCGCTCAGCACCTGGTGATGACACTTCTAAAAAGTAGGCTTGCTGAATCGGGTCGAGTTCATCTAACTTTTCACTTAGCTTTTCACTAACAGTGCCACAATCTTCAATATCTACTCCATCTTCATCATCAATGAAAACTCGCAGGTACCAATTCTTGCCTTCTTTTTTAAATTCGATATCAACGAGCTCTAGCTTTAACTCCTCTAAGATCGGTGTAACTAATTCTTCTGTCATGTCAGTAACTTTTTTGCTCATTAACATCCTCCTTCTTTCAGTAATTTTTCTATACACGAATACGAGTCTAATGTTTTGAGGAACTTTATGTCGTATGTACGCATCCTCATGATCCAATGAAGTGTGATATAGCTATTTTTTTGGTAATGTAAAAAACATCACGGTCTCGTGATGGACACCTTTTATTCCTTTTGTATGAAAACGAAAGAGTGGGTTTCCCCACTCTTTTTTGGAATCGCTATACTAAGTATTGCCATAAAAACAATATCATAATCTCCTTTTGATTGCAAGATACCTAACCTTTACCTAGGTTAACATTTCCTAGAAAAACGTGTTTGAAAAGTGTTTACGATGGCTCCACTCGCTGCGCGCCTGTAGGAGAAAAACACCCTTTTTAAACAGACTCTAGAAAAGCGAGAGTTGATTTGAATCAGGAAGCCCTTCTAAACAGCCGTGGTCATCTAAATGTTCTAACACGGTTTTTGTAATTTTACTTCGTTGTTGTAGATCTTCTTTTGATAAAAACTCTTGCTCTCCTCTTGCTTTGACAATATTGATGGCTGCATTTGTCCCTACACCCGTTAAAGCATTAAATGGCGGGATTAATGTGTCTCCATCAACAATAAATTCTGTCGCATGAGAACGGTATAGATCAACCTTTTGGAACGACAAATTACGTTCACACATTTCAAGTGCGAGTTCAAGTACCGTTAATAAACTTTTTTCCTTCGGTGAGGCGTCCAACCCTTTTCCATTGATCTCTTCAACCTTCTTTCGGATCGCCTTCGAGCCACGCGCCATGACATCAAGATCAAAATCATCTGCCCTTACAGTAAAGTATGCAGCGTAGAAAAGGATTGGATAATGAACTTTAAAATAAGCAATACGTACGGCCATTAAAACATAGGCAGCCGCATGGGCTTTTGGGAACATATATTTAATTTTCAAGCACGATCCAATGTACCAATCAGGTACATCATGCTTTTTCATTTCCTCGATCCACTCTTCTTGTAGGCCTTTTCCTTTACGGACAAACTCCATAATTTTAAAGGCTAACGAGGAGTCAAGTCCTTTATAGATTAAATAAACCATAATATCATCACGACAACCAATCACATCTTTTAATTCACATGTCCCACTATAGATCAATTCATTAGCATTGCCTAACCATACATCCGATCCATGTGATAAACCTGAAATCTGTACAAGTTCTGAAAACGTACTTGGTTTAGTTTCCTCAAGCATTTGACGAACAAAACGTGTACCAAATTCAGGGATCCCGTAGGTACCTGTCTTACACATGATTTGTTCTTCAGTTACACCAAGGGATTCTGTTCCACCAAATATTTTCATCACTTCTGGGTCATCTGTTGGTATTGATTTTGGTTCAATCCCACTTAAATCTTGGAGCATACGAATAACCGTTGGGTCATCGTGCCCAAGTATATCTAATTTTAATAAGTTGTCATGGATGGAGTGGAAGTCAAAGTGGGTCGTCTTCCATTCGGCTGTCTTATCATCGGCAGGAAATTGTATCGGGCTAAAATCATAGATATCCATATAATCAGGAACAACGATAATACCCCCGGGGTGCTGCCCCGTTGTTCGCTTTACACCCGTACATCCCGCAACAAGACGGTCAATTTCCGCCCCACGCATGTGAATGTCGTGATCACTTTGATACCCTTTGACAAATCCATAAGCGGTTTTATCAGCGACCGTTCCGATCGTTCCTGCACGGTATACATAATCTTCACCGAACAACTCTTTTGTGTAATTGTGTGCACGTGGTTGATAGTCACCAGAAAAGTTTAAATCAATGTCGGGTACCTTATCACCTTTAAATCCTAGGAACGTTTCAAACGGTATATCTTGTCCATCTTTGACATATTCACTACCACACTCTGGGCAATCTTTGTCAGGTAGATCAAACCCCGAACCAACAGAACCATCATTAAAGAAGTGAGAATGGTGGCAATTTGGACAAACATAGTGAGGGGGTAGTGGGTTGACTTCTGTAATCTCGGTCATCGTTGCCACAAATGATGAACCTACCGATCCACGTGAACCAACTAAATAACCATCTTCTAATGACTTTTTAACAAGTTTTTGTGAGATCAAGTAGATAACCGCAAACCCATGACCAATGATACTTTTCAACTCTTTTTCTAACCTTGCTTCAACGATCTCCGGTAACTCCTCACCATAAATCGAACGTGCCCGATCAAAACTCATGTTACGAATTTCCTCATCGGCTCCTTCGATCTTTGGTGTGTATAAATCATCCGGAACAGGTTGAATGTCTTCAACTTGTTCGGCGATCGCTTGTGTATTTGTCACGACAACTTCTTTTGCTTTTTCCTCACCTAAAAACGACAAGCATTCGAGCATTTCATCGGTTGATCGCAAGTGGACCTGTGGCAGCGTCTGTTTATTTAACGGGTTTGCGCCACCTTGAGAAGCGATTAAAATTTTACGATAAATATGATCATTAGGATCTACATAATGAACATTTCCAGTCGCTACGACCAGTTTATTTAACTTTTCACCAAGACGAACGATATTCATCGTAATTTCTTGCAATGCTTGTTCATCACGTACGAGCTCTTTCTCAATTAAATGGTAATAATTTTCTAGCGGCTGAATTTCTAAATAGTCGTAGAACTTAGCAATTTCCTCCACTTCATCAGGCGATTTTTGCATCATCCCTTCAAACACTTCACCTTTGTCACAACCTGAACCGACAATAATCCCTTCGCGGTAAAGCTGTAACTGTGAGCGCGGAATTCTCGGGGTTCGATAAAAATAATGAATGTGTGATAACGAAATCAACTGATAGAGATTTTTTAACCCTTGTTGATTTTGAGCTAGTAAAATGCAATGCGATGGCCGCAAGCGGTGAAAATCACCTTGTCCCATATTATTGTTCAGCTCATCGTGGTAGCGAATCTCTTTTTCTTGTAAGTCCTTTACCATTTTCCATAAGAGGTACCCCGTAGCTTCAGCATCATAAATCGCACGGTGATGACTCACGAGCTCAATATCAAATTTCTTACAAAGTGTATTTAAACGGTGGTTTTTAAATTGAGGATATAAAAATCGTCCAAGCTCTAATGTATCAATGACCGGATTAGGAGCATCACCTAAACCAATCTTACGGTAGCCAACATTTAAAAACCCCATATCAAAGCTAGCATTATGGGCAACTAACACCGCATCCCCGACAAAGGCATGAAAATCACGAAGAACCTCATCAATTTCTGGTTGTCCCTCGAGCATATCATCGGTAATCCCTGTTAATTCGATAATTGTCTCGGTTAGCGGCTCATGCGGATCAGCAAATGCCTCGAAACGGTCAATAATTTCACCATCTTTGACTTTGACAGCAGCCAGTTCAATGATTTTATTATAAACCGCAGATAGCCCTGTTGTTTCAACGTCAAAAACGACATAGGTATCTTCAAATAGCAATCGGTGCTGTTCATTATAAGCAATTGGAACACCATCATCGACCAGGTTAGCTTCCACACCATATAATATTTTTACACCATGCTTTTGTCCCGAAGCATATGCTTCCGGAAACGACTGCACGTTTCCATGATCAGTAATAGCTACAGCTGGGTGTCCAAACTTGGCCGCTTGCTCAACTAAACGCCCTGCACTTGTCACACCATCCATTTGACTCATCGCAGTATGCATATGAAGTTCAACACGCTTTTCGCCTTCAAAAGCTTGATCTTCTCGTTCAATCGGCTTTACTTCATTAATATCATTTGCAATCATCACTAAATCGCGAACAAACGTATCATTTTGGATGCCGCCACGAACTTTTAACCACATCCCCTTTTTCACCGATTCAAGCATGGGAACATCTTCTTTGTCACGCGAAAAGATCTTCACGAGAATCGAGTCGGTATAATCGGTAATTTTAAATGTTAACAACGTTCTTCCACTTCTAAGCTCTCTCGTCTCCGCATCAAACACATATCCTTGAGCTGTAATGCGGCGTTCTTCATCAACGATCGTTTCAAGAGGCACAGGGTCATCTTTAATTGGATAACCGATCACGAGCGACTCTTGTCCGTTTTTACTGTCTGCTTTCTTCGCAGCCTTTTGCTTTTCCATCATCGCTTCAATCATTTTTGAATGGTCTTCTTGTTTCTTTTGTTCAACAAAACGCTCATAATCTTGCTGAGACTCTTTCACCTCGGCTTCAAGTTGAAAGACTGGTAGGCCTAGGCTCGTAAGTGTCTTATGAAGCGGTTCAGTTAGCTTACGCTTTAAGGCAATCGCTTCAGTGTCACTTCGCACTTGAATCGTTAATTGCTGCCCATTTACAGTTGGTTGCTGTCCTTCGAGTAATGAACGTAGGGCTGGAGATACCCCTTCTAATTGCGAGACGATATGATGCCAATACTCACTGAATGTCTCTTTCGTTATATTTTGCTGTTCATAGGTGATTGAAAATGTTACCGCTGCAACATGAGCAAGTCCTTGCGTCAATCGATTGGATAGGAGCTCAAAAACGGCAAAAGGCATCATGTTTTTAAGTGCAAAATCAAAATGCCAACGCTTCTTTTCTTTATAAATCGTTAATTTATTAATTTTCCCACCTTGAAAATGCTCGTTAACGATATCTTCTGGGATTTGAATTTGTTGGAGGAGTAATTGGAATCGTTCTCTTCTAATTTGCTCTTCACTCATGATTTAAGACCCCCCTTTTTCTTTTTCGGTGAAAACAAAGGGAATGGTACCCCCAACCGTTCGGAGTACCATTCGCTTTATGTTTCGATCAATTAAACTAATGTTAAAAACTGCTCTTCTAAAAAGGCCTTCAGGTTTGACACTTCAACCTCAAACATCTCTCCCGATTTACGTAACTTCACTTCAACAATACCTTCTGCTGCCCGTTTTCCGACACCTACACGGATCGGTAACCCTAGTAAGTCAGAGTCTTTGAATTTCACGCCAGCTCGTTCAGGGCGATCATCATAAAGCACATCAAAACGATCCTGCCTTAATTGCTCATACAATTGATCTGCTAATTCTTTTTGATCAGCATTTTTGCTATTAATGGCAACGAGGTGGATATCAAAAGGTGTCACTTCCTTTGGCCAAACCAACCCATTCTCATCATGGCTTTGTTCGACAATCGCAGCAACCGTTCTTGAAACCCCAATGCCATAACAACCCATGATCATCGGTTGAGCTTTTCCATTTTCATCAAGGAACGTCGCACCAAGGGCCTCACTATATTTCGTGCCAAGCTTGAAGACATGTCCAACCTCAATACCTTTTGCAAATTTGATCGTTCCTTGACCATCAGGAGAAGGATCACCCTCTTTAATAAAACGGACATCAACAAACTGCTCGACCTCAAAGTCACGTCCAACATTGACATTCTTAAAATGTTTATCCGTTTCATTTGCGCCACACAGACCATTGACGACACCTTGTACATCTTGATCAGCAATCACCTTTACACTTGTTGGTGCTCCGATTGGACCTAAATAACCGATCTCAACGCCCATATGCTCAAGCGCCTGCTCAGGTGTAGCAACCTCAACAGTAGCTCCCGGGAACACTTTTTCTAGCTTAAGATCATTCACCTCATGATCCCCACGAACGAGTACCAGAACAGGTTCTTCATCAACCATAAACAACACGGCTTTTATGATTTTGGCTGAATCAAGTTCAAGTGAACGCGACAGCTCGTCAATGGTTTTCATATTCGGTGTATCAATCTTCTCTAACGGAGCTTCGTCTTCATCCCGCGCGTAAGATCCAGCTTTTACAGCCGCTATTTCAATGTTTGCTGCAAAATCAGATGAATCGGAATAGGCAATCGTATCTTCACCAATCTCTGATAAGACCATAAATTCATGGGTATCCGTCCCACCGATGGCACCTGAGTCTGCTACAACAGCGCGAAAATCTAAACCACAACGTTTAAAAATATTGGTATATGCTTGATACATTTGTTCATAACTAGCATCAAGGCCTTCGATTGTTGTGTCAAACGAATAGGCATCCTTCATAATAAATTCTCTTGAACGGAGCACACCGAATCGTGGTCTACGTTCATCACGATATTTCGTTTGAATTTGATAGAGGTTAACAGGAAGTTTTTTATATGATTTAATGTCGTCTCTGACCAATGAAGTGATCACTTCTTCATGTGTCGGCCCTAGTACGAAATCACGTTGATGACGATCCTTTAGACGAATCAATTCTGGACCATAGGCACCAAGACGGCCTGACTCCTCCCACAATTCCGCTGGTTGAATCGCAGGCATTAACACTTCTTGCCCTCCTGCAGCATCCATCTCATCACGAATAATTTCTTCTACTTTTTTTAACACACGTTTCCCAAAAGGTAAATATGAATAAATACCTGATGCTGTTTGACGAATCATTCCAGCTCTCACCATTAACTGGTGACTTGCAATCTCTGCATCAGCTGGAACATCTCGTAACGTCGGAATTAAAAAATTACTTTGTCTCATTTAACGCCCCTCTTTTCTTTCAACAACAACTATTATAATCGTAAATCCTTGTTTTTTACAGTCCTCTGCTATTTCCTTCGTACTTACAAGAAGAATTTATTGATATCATTCCATGTAACAACAAGCATTAAGAGCATCAGGAGTGCAAAACCAATAAAATGAACAACCCCTTCTTTTTGCGGGTCAATTGGCTTTCCTCTAACCGCCTCTAGTCCAATAAACATCAAACGTCCGCCATCAAGCGCTGGTAGAGGAAGAAGATTAATGATCCCTAGATTCACACTTAACATCGCTGCCCATCTCATAAGGACAAAAATACCCATAGAAGCAGCCTCACCCGTATAGTTATAAATACCAACCGGACCTGCTAAGTGATCTAGTGAAAACTGACCAGTAACTAGCATTCCTAACGCTTCAAAGATGAGTGAAGTAATTAAATAGGTTTCAGTAACCCCATATTGAATCGAGCCGATAATCGAAAATTCATTCGCAGGTAATACACCGATGAAACCTTCTGTTTCCTCCATTGGATTAAGCCGTTCTTGTGGTGTTACATTTACCACTTCAATTTGACCATCGCGAACAATTTCAAAACTAAGTAGTTGATTCGGATGCTGTTGGATAACGGTCGTAAGATCCTCCCATGTTTCTAATGGCTGACCGTCGATCGAAATGATTCGGTCGTTTTCTTGCAAGCCTGCTTCAGCAGCTGCACCATCAGGAGAAATGTCACCGATCCGAGATTCATCAACTGGAATCCCTTGAAGTAAGGCATAAACCATCAAAATAAAGAACGCTAGCACAAAGTTCATTAACGGTCCTGCAAAAATAGCGAGTGCCCGTTGTCCGACCGTTTTTGAACCAAATTGACGATCATAGGGAGCAATCTGCGTTCGTTGTTCATCATAAATCATATCAGCCTTTTCATCGACCTGATAACGTTGCAACCCATCCTCATCATCGATATAGGCCTCAATAACAAGCTCTTTTTCTAAATCAATTCGTTCAACGGTCACTACCCTCGCATCAGGGTGTTTGGATTTGTTATTGACAACAATATCTTTAACTTTGCCTTTTTGATTAAAACGAAGGCCAATCTCATACCCGGGCTTAATTTGAATCATCTCCGGGTCTTCACCAGCCATGCGAACAAAGCCACCTAACGGTAATAGACGAATCGTATATACCGTCTCATCTCTTTTGAAGGAGAATACTTTTGGCCCAAAGCCAATCGCAAACTCACGACATAGAATCCCCGCTCGTTTTGCAAAATAGAGATGCCCCCATTCATGGATAAATACGAGCAAACCAAAGATCACAATAATTGATAGTAATGTATTCACTGGAAATTACCCCACCTTTATTTAAGTAGTGAGTGCACATAATGACGGGAGTCAACGTCAACTTCTTTAATCACCTCAAGTGACGGACATTGTTCACCATTATGGCGTTCCATCGCTTGTTCGATTATCGCTTCGATTTGAAGAAATGGAATTTTACCCTGTAGAAAATAGTCAACCGCTACTTCATTAGCCGCATTTAGGACCGTCGGCATCGTTCCACCAACTTTCCCAGCATCATAAGCGAATTGCAAACAACGATAGCGGTTAAAGTCAGGCTGTTCAAAATGAAGCGTTCCTGCTTCCCATAAGTTTAACCTGTCGGTCCCCTCTAATTCAAGTCGGTTCGGATACGTAAGCGCATATTGAATCGGCACACGCATATCTGGTGTTCCTAGCTGAGCAATCACACCACGGTCAACGAATTCAACCATGGAATGGATGATGCTCTCTTTGTGAAGAATAACATCAATTTTCTCATATGACATTTGAAAAAGCCAATGAGCTTCAATAACCTCTAATCCTTTGTTCATCATCGTTGCAGAGTCTATTGTTATCTTTGCCCCCATTGACCAATTTGGGTGGTTTAAGGCTTCATTGACGGTAACCCCTTCAAGTTGTGATCGTGTACGGTCACGGAAGCTCCCACCAGAAGCCGTTAAAATCAAGCGTTCCACTTGATCGTTTTGATCACCTTGTAAACATTGGAAAATTGCTGAATGCTCGCTATCGACTGGAAGAAGTTGTACACCATACTGCTTGGCTTGTTTCGTTACAATATGGCCTGCAGTAACTAGTGTTTCTTTATTAGCGATCGCTACTGTTTTTCTAGCCTCGATCGCGGCTAATGTAGGTGTCAGACCAACACTGCCAATCACTGCATTAACAACGATATCTGATTTGTCAAACGTAGCAACCTCAATTAAGCCCGCTTCGCCGTAGACCACTTTAATGTTACTATCTATTTGTAGTTTAAGTGAATCGCTATCGTCCTTCGTTAAAACAGAGACGATCTTCGGAGAGAACTCCTTAATCTGTTTAATCGCTAAATCTAAATTTCTTCCTACTGACATGGCAACGAGTGAAAACTGTTCGTGGTGTTGTTTTATAACGTCTAGTGTTTGTGTTCCAATTGACCCAGTTGCCCCTAATAAACTAATCTTCTTCATCGATTTCACCCTCTACCATCGTAGTTATAAATTGTCCATTTTATTCATGTTATTCTGATTATGTATGTACCGATTTCTCTTAGATGAGTTGTAACAAATGAAGAATCGGCATCACAAAAATTAGACTATCAAATCGATCTAGGACACCGCCATGACCTGGCAAAACATTACCTGAGTCTTTAACAACATAGTGGCGTTTTAAGGCTGACTCAACGAGATCACCCAACTGACCAAAAATGGATGTAATAAGGATCACTAAAAGTAATGTCGTTGCTGAAAATACAGGAATAAACATATGGAATGCAAGACCGACAACAAACGCCAGTGCAACCCCGCCCAGTGAGCCTTCAATCGTCTTCTTCGGGCTAATATCAGGCCAAAGCTTCCGTTTGCCAAACTTGCGTCCAAAAAAGTATGCACCTGAATCTGTCGCCCAAATCAGAAACAGGATCAAAAATAAAAATTCCATCCCATAGTCAGGAACAATTCGACTCATGATTAAATAATGAAAACCATAACCCACATACACTGAAGATAAAATCACAAAGCCGGCCTCATCAAAAGTGAATGAGTTTTTTGTGACTACTGTCAGCGCAAGCAAAATGAGGATTAAAAACAAAAACAATTCTACCTTTGTAAAACTAGAGAAAATCGAAAAATGAAGCCACTGACTCGGTAGAAGTAGCAACCACATTAATACAAAGCTTACGAAACCCATTAATGAAAAAGGAGGTATCTTCTTCATTTTTAATAACTCAGCCATTGCAACCGAAGCAAGTATGGTTATAAATAATGTAAAGACAAGGCCCCCAATGACCACCATCGTTACAAAAAAAGCACCACCAATGACTCCAGTAATTATTCGCTGCTTCATAGATAAACCTCCTTCCTATACACCACCATAACGCCGTCCCCGATTTTGATAGACACGAATGGCTTCGATAAAGTGCTCCTCGCTAAAATCTGGCCACAGGATGTCAGTGAACCAAAATTCACTGTACGCTAACTGCCAAAGCATAAAGTTACTAAGCCGTATTTCCCCACTCGTTCGGATGAGTAAGTCTGGATCACGTAATTCACTCGTCATTAAATACGAGGAAATTAACTCATCATCGATATCAGCATCTGAGAGAACCCCTGCCTCAACGTCCCTTGCTATTCTTTTGACCGCCTCAGAGATCTCGTAGCGACTCCCATAGTTTAAGGCAAAATTAAGGATAAGCCCCGTATTATTTTTCGTACTCTCTACCGCTTTTGTTACTGCTTTAAGCGTATGGTCCGGTAAATTCTCGGTACTACCCATTAACCGGACTTGAACATTTTCCTCGATTAACTTTGGCAGTTCAATACTTAAAAAGCGTTCAGGTAGACGTAATAAAAAATCAACCTCTGTTTTCGGTCGTTTCCAATTTTCTGTGGAGAACGCATATAAAGAAAGCACTTCTACCCCGAGTTCATTTGCTTTTCTAACAATTTTATTAATGACTTTCATTCCTTCACGGTGGCCCGCTACCCTAGGTAAACCTTTATTTTTTGCCCACCTACCGTTACCATCCATAATGATCGCCACATGCTTTGGCACTTTCATTTGTTCAATTGGTGTAGATGGTGAGGCTGGACTCTCTTTAGACGCTTTCCATTTCGAGAATTTTTCAAGCATTTCCTTGCCCTCCAACACATATCAGTTCTAATAGAACCTTTCTCATCGTCCCTATGGATCTGACCTACGGCTACTTTTATTGATGACACATATGTATTTTCACCGTACTATCAATCACAAAGCATTCATTACTACTGTCCATCATATAGTAGAACATAGGCACGAAACAACCTTTACTGTCCATTCGTATAAAAAAACCCCCTTTAAAAGTAGAGGGTCTATTTCACTATTCTATTTTACCGTGATTTAAGTTATACTTCCATGATTTCTTTTTCTTTATTTTCCGCAAGGTCGTCAATTTGATAAATGTGTTTATCTGTGACTTTTTGTACTTCATCTGTTGTACGGCGTAAATCATCTTCAGTCATCTCACCGTCTTTTTGTAACTTTTTCAAATCATCGTTCGCATCGCGACGGACGTTACGGATCGCAACTTTTGCCTCTTCAGCATATTTTTTTACTAATTTCACGAGTTCTTTACGTCGATCTTCTGTTAATGCAGGTATCGCAATACGGATAACTGTACCATCATTCGAAGGACTTAAACCAAGATCTGCTTTTTGAATCGCTTTTTCAATATCAGAAACTGATGACTTATCAAAAGGTTGAATGAGTAAAAGTCTTGCCTCTGGTACTGAAACTGTCGCTAACTGATTTAGCGGTGTTGGAGCACCGTAATATTCAACTGTTACTTTATCAAGAATCGCAGGATTTGCACGTCCTGCTCGTAGTGTAGCAAGCTCACGTTGCAACGATTCGATTGCTTTTTTCATTCGTTGTTCTGCATTATTAATTGTCTCATTTGACATTATTGGTTCCCCCTTACTACTGTTCCAATTTCTTCACCAACAACAGCTCGTTTAATATTACCTTCTTCCATAATGGAGAAAACAATTAAAGGAATATCATTATCCATACATAACGAAGATGCTGTTGAATCCATAACTGCTAAGCCTTCTTTTAAAACATCCAAGAACGAAAGCGAACGATATTTCTTTGCATTTACATCAACGGATGGATCAGCGCTGTAGACACCATCGACTTTATTCTTAGCCATTAAAATCACTTCAGCTTCAATTTCAGCCGCTCGCAATGCTGCCGTTGTATCGGTCGAAAAGTACGGATTACCTGTACCAGCCGCAAAGATCACGACACGTTTTTTTTCAAGATGACGAATCGCTTTACGACGAATGTACGGTTCAGCCACTTGGCGCATTTCGATTGATGTCTGTACGCGTGACTCAACATCAATATTCTCAAGACTATCTTGAAGAGCAAGAGAATTCATGACAGTTGCTAACATCCCCATATAATCGGCTGTTGCACGGTCCATTCCTTTTGCACTTCCAGCCATCCCTCGCCAAATGTTACCTCCACCAACAACAATCGCCACCTCTGTACCGAGCTCGACAATTTCTTTTACTTGTGATGCGATCGATTGAATGACAGAAGGATCGATGCCGTAGCCTTGTTCCCCTGCTAATGCCTCACCGCTTAACTTTAATACCACACGATTATATTTACCCATCGTTACCTCCATTTGCAGTTAGTTATGACTCGTTTGATGCATTTTTAAAAATAGGGAACACACAGTGCCCCCTATTTTCATTATTTTTTCACTTGAGACATAACCTCGTCTGCAAAGTTTTCTTCACGTTTCTCCATACCTTCTCCAACTTCAAAACGAACAAAGTTCTTTACAGTTGCGCCCTTACTTTCAACGAACTTACCAACTTTTTGATCGCCATCTTTAACAAACGGTTGGTCAAGTAAGCAGATTTGTTCGAAGAATTTACCTAAACGACCTTCCACCATTTTCTCAACAATGTTTTCTGGTTTCCCTTCATTTAACGCTTGTTGCTTTAATACTTCGCGCTCACGATCAGTTTCTTCTGCAGGTACAGAATCACGTGAAACATATTTTGGATTAATCGCTGCTACGTGCATCGCTACGTCTTTTGCTACCTCTTCATCTGTTGTACCTTCAAGTGTTGTAAGAACGGCAATTTTACCACCCATATGAAGGTAAGCACCAAATGCATCTCCGTCACCTTTAGTTGCTACTTCAAAACGGCGTAAAGAGATCTTCTCACCAATTTTTGCAATTTGGTTGTTGATGTATTCTTGTACTGTCTCACCATCACCTTGGAACGGTTGCTCTAATGCTTCTTCAACTGTAGCTGGGTTTTGAGATAGAATGTGCGATCCTAGTTCACTAACAAGATCTTGGAAGCTTTCGTTCTTTGCAACGAAATCTGTTTCTGAGTTGACTTCAAGAATTGCTGCTTTGTTGCCATCAACTTTTACAAATGCTAGACCTTCAGCTGCAATGCGGTCTGCTTTTTTCGCAGCTTTCGCGATCCCTTTTTCACGTAAAAGATCAACTGCTTTATCCATATCACCATCTGTTTCAGTTAATGCCTTTTTACAATCCATCATACCTGCGCCTGTCTTTTCACGTAATTCTTTTACCATACTTGCTGTTACTGCCATTTAAAATTCCTCCTTAAGAATATACTATGTAAATAGCTTCCCATGTTTTTCACATTTTAGCATGTCCATTGTTCAAAAAAAAGGGTGATAAAGGGTAACCCCCTTTACCACCCTTTTTGAGAGCAAATGAAATTAAGCAGTTGTTTCCTCTGTCTCTTCCTCTGCTACTTCTTGTCCTTCTTCCCCTTGGTTCGCTTCAATGATAGCGTCTGCCATTTTACCAGTTAGAAGCTTAACCGCACGAATTGCATCATCGTTACCTGGGATAACGTAATCAATTTCATCAGGGTCACAGTTTGTATCAACAATTGCTACGATTGGGATGTTAAGCTTATGAGCTTCAGCAATTGCAATACGTTCTTTACGAGGATCTATAATGAATAAAGCATCAGGAATTCCATCCATTTCTTTAATTCCACCTAAGAACTTCTCTAGGCGATCCATTTCTTTTTTAAGAAGAATAACTTCTTTTTTAGGAAGAACATCGAATGTTCCATCCTCTTGCATTTTTTCAAGATCCTTAAGGCGAGCAATACGCTTTTGAATTGTTTCAAAGTTCGTTAATGTTCCACCTAACCAACGTTGGTTGATATAGAACATTCCACAACGTTGTGCTTCGTCTCTTACTGAATCTTGTGCTTGTTTTTTCGTACCAACGAAAAGAACTTTCCCTCCGTCAGCTGCAAGGTCTCTTACAAAGTTGTAAGCTTCCTCTACTTTTTTGACCGTTTTTTGTAGGTCAATGATATAAATGCCATTACGTTCTGTGAAGATGTAGCGATCCATTTTTGGGTTCCAACGACGAGTTTGGTGACCGAAGTGTACCCCAGCTTCTAATAGTTGTTTCATGGAGATTACTGCCACATCAAACACCTCCTTTTGGTTTTTATTTTCCTCCGCTCACATCATTTTTAAGTAAGACTGCGCTTTGCAGCACCGTTACTCAAATTAGCGAGCGTGTGTGATTAACACCGTTGATAAATATATCATACTGTGATGGCAATAGCAAGCAACCATTTTATTTTATTGATAAAATTTTAATAAGAGTTCAACTTCACCTTTTCCCATCCCTAGCTTTTTCGCTATTTCATTCGCTGAATATCCTTGATTTGCTAAAGATAAAACCTTAGCTGTCTCAGATTGTTCAAATACATCGTCGCTTTTATAATCATCATCAGTTGGGATTGGGGGCTGATAAGACCGATCATATTCATTCTCAGTTTTATCAAATTCCACTTGTTCGTTAGAGAGTGGGGACAGTGGTGATGTCTGCTTAGTTGTCCGCTCACGCTGAGGTGGATCATGCCTAACGGTATCCTCCCTCAACTGTTGGCTCTGTTCTTGCCCATGATCGATAAACTGTTTAATTAACCGTTCATTTTCTTCCTTCATTTCAGTTGTATATGCGACTAATAAATCTTCAATTTCCGCTTTAACCTTCTCTGCATTCTTATTTGGTGAAGGTGCCTCACGATTAAAACGCTGCATCAACGTGATAATCCAGAAAAATGTAATAAAATGCAAAATGATGCTTACGATGACTAAATACGTGATCATTGGTTACTTCCCTCAATTAATTATAATTATATAATCCCGTGAAAGGGTATTTTAAAATCAACACTCTCATGATATCGCGAGTGTCCTTCGATGATCTTTCTATTCATGTAGCTTGCACATCACCCCATCGTCATTATTGCCCTAGAAAGACCGACATCAAAAACAGCGGATTTTAACGACTCACTAATTGAATTTCACCATCTTCATACAGAAGCCTTATATTTTTATGTGGTGACATGATTTTTCTTCGATACTTCCCAAAATGGATATCAACATTCGGGTATAATTGATGTTCTACACACACCACGCCTTGACGATCGCTATCTTGCCTATCGTCAAGCTCTTGCAAATCCTCGGTTACTTCTTGTAACTGTTGTTGCATATTAGCGATCGTATTACGAATTCGTAATTTCATAATTCGTTCTTGAGGGGTGAGAGATTTCGAATGCTGTTCTTTAGCTTCATACGTTTCCAATAGCTTTTGTAGCTTAACAAGCTCTTCTTCCGCCGTCTGTTTCTGAGATTGAAGATGTTGCTTTCGTTCTAAGCGACTTTGACTGACGCCAAGATACAGTGATGTTGGCGTATTCATTTCATTACCTAGATTCTTTACAACGATTTGTTGACCAGCCGAGAGTCCTCCACCAACAACATTGCCTTTATGACAATAGATATTCCCTCCTGCCTCACACTCACTATGTAAAATCGATTGGTCGACGAAAAGGTCCCCACCAGTTTTTACATTTCCTTGGTTAATAAACGTCGTATGAACATCTTGTTTTGCTTCTACTCGCCCTTTCCCCTGAGCGGCAATGCCTGCTAATACATAGATTGAACCTTCTGATTGCAGATCTGCCGCCTCTACCGTCCCATGAATCCGAATATCACCTTTCGATTCAATTTTAAACCCTGATGGCACTCCACCACGGATTGTTACATTGCCAACAAATGAAATGTTACCAACTTTCATATCAATATCTCCATGAACTTCAAAAACCGGATAAACATGAATTTGTTTTTGTTCAACACTTACCTGACCATCAACGATTGCATAGAGTTTGGTTCCATCGTGGTCAAGTCGCGTGTTTTTCCCAGCCCGGAGGCGAAAATCTTTTCCAGGCTTTGCAGGTACCTCTTTGGCAAAGACATTCATTCCTGGGACCCCATCGGTCGCTGGGGCTTTTTCACCGACCAACTGATTTTGTACAACAGAAGGAATATCAATCACTTGTTTAAGGTCAACAGTTATCGCTTCGTCATTTTCTTTTTCTTTCTTTAATTGGACGGGGACTAGCTTCGCATCTTCACCATTTATCGGTTTCTTTCCTGTTGCGATTGTCAATGGGGATTCTACGGTTTCACCTTGATGAACAAGCTTTTGAATGTTTGCTTCATCAAGGCCATAAGAAATTTCATGCTCCAAAATAAACTGTTTCACTTCGTCAATCGTAATGTCTTGGTCATTAGGTATTCTTTGATGTTGTATGATTGATGCGGTCATTTTATCCTCTGAAACTCTGATTTCAAAATATTGATCCATTTCAGTCATATCATCAAATCCTTTGCCAACAGTTTAGGACAAACCTATCTACGACCTATTTTTCATCAGTACTTGCTGCATCCGAAACAACGCCTTTGAATGGATTTGCGAAATCCTTGACGTTGACAAACCTAACACTTGTCCAATTTCAGTCAACGTTAGTTCTTCATAATAAAACAGACTGACCACTAACTGTTCTTTCTCATTTAATTGTTTAATCACATGTAATAATTCCTGCTTAGTCGCCTCAGTCATGATGCTCTCTTCTGGAGATTGTGCTGCCGTATCTTCAATCATGGTTTGAAATGATTCATCACGCTCGGAATCATTCGACTCTTCATCGATTGAAAGCTTATGCGCCATAAAACTTTCAGACAAAACCTGTGTTACATCCTCTACCGTCATTCCTAACTCTTTAGCCACTTCCTCTTCAGTCACATAACGACCATGGGTTTGTTCAAGCTTCTCCATCGTTGCCTCAACTTTTTTTGCTTTTTCACGCAACGAACGGGGGAGCCAATCTTCTCTCCTAAGGCCGTCGATAATCGCACCACGAATTCGAAACGAGGCATATGTATCGAATTTTAAATCACGACTCATATCAAACTTTTCAAGTGCGTCGTATAGCCCAATCATCCCATGACTTTGTAGATCCTCTTTGTTCACATTGCGTGGCAGCCCAACCGATATTCGCTGGACGTGATAATTGACAAGCGGCATATACATCCGGATGAGTGTGTCACATGCATCGACATCACGATCATTAACCCATTTTTCCCAAACTTGTTTATCTTCTATGACTGAGCTGCTAGGCATGTGTTAATCCCCCTTATCGTTCAATAAATCTTTGACAAAAGCCGCAGTCTGAACACTCGTTTCTTCGTCGTTATCGTCATTTCGCAGTTGATCGTTGGCTACGGTTTCCGTTGAATCAACGTCATCTGTCTCAGTATTCGCTTGTTGTGCTTCAATATCCTCGTTAGATTTAGAAGCCAATGCCCACAACCACCTAAAGACATACATTAGAAAAAACACAGATATAAAAGCATACACACCTCTAAATAAGCTCGTTTCTACTAAATTATATGCAACAGAGGCAGCAAAGACGGTAACAAAAGCTAGTAAACTAACGATTAAGTTCATCAACCAATTGCCTGCTAACATTAGATCTCTGCTTCTCCTTTACTGACCGTTCGAATCCTTAACACACTTGTTTCCGGATTGAACTCGATCGTCCGACCACTGCTTCCTCCAACATCTTCAGAAACGAGACGAATCCGTAACTGTTTAAGTTGTTGTTTGACTGCCTCCACGTTTCGTGGACCAATTCTCATCATTTCATTTGCCGAAGAAAAATTAAACATTTGTGCCCCTCCGGCAATCTTTGCTTTTAGTGATCCAATTCTAGCCCCTGCTTTTTCTAAACGGTGAATTAATTCGAGAATGGCCGTATCGGCATATTTCGCAACATTGATTGAACCTGATTTTCCTAATGATGACTCAGGAAGCATAATATGTGCCATCCCAGCTACCTTTGCACATTGATCATATAATACAACTCCTACACATGACCCTAATCCTGAGGTGCGTATCGTATGCGGTGGTTTTACAATATTTAAATCAGCCATTCCCACTTTTACAACATCATTCATTCACAGGTACCCCTAAGGCTTTCAACATCTTCTCAAACGATTCAGGGTCAGGTAAAAGAAAAAAGTGTCCTGATAATTGTTCTTCGCTACGTTCTACTTCACTAATCTTTGTATCAATCACGATCGCATAATCAACGACTTGAGACAATTCAAGTAACCCGTAACTTAAAATCGCACCAGACATATCAATACTTAGAGCAGGAACAGATGGCTGTAGATTTAACTTGGTAAAATCAGAAAGGGATGACAAATACGAACCAGCTAAAATATTACCTATTTCTTCCAATGCCGATAAACCTAATTCTTGAAATGGTGGTTCTTGTAATTGAAAATCTTCATCGCCAGTTACATGTCGCGTCAGCTGCTCAGCTTCTTTAACTGGCACCATAAAAAACATGCTACCTGGAGCGTCACCTTCTAACCGCAAAAAAATAGCGGCTACGACTTGGTCAGGTCCACCGACCAATTCAGTGATTTCAGAAAAAGAAATGACACGAACAGAAGGTACTCTCATATCAATAACTTTATTTAATAGTTTTGACAAAGCGGTCGCAGCATGACCTGCACCAATATTCCCCACTTCTTTCAATACATCAAGGTGGTGTGATTGGATTCGATCTAGAAAACTCATTGGTATTCCCCCATTTTTCCCCAAATAACCAACACGAACTCCCCCTTTTATTTTCTTAACCTTACTTTTGCTAGTAGAGTCTGTTCAAAAAGAGTGGTTTATCCTTTTTTTGAACAGACTCTATTAGACTAAACAATGACGGACAATCGCTTCTGCTACACCGGTTAGCGGTACAATTTCATCAACTTGATTCGTGTTAGCTGCTGCTTTAGGCATCCCATAAACAATCGCTGTCTCTTCCGATTCACTGACCGCATAACAATTGCCCGATTGTTTTAAGCGAAGTAAACCTTCAGTACCATCTGAGCCCATCCCCGTCATAATGACAGCAACCTTTGTATAATTTGTTAACGAGCATAGCGATTCGAACATAACATCAACGGATGGTCGATGACCATTTTGGGGAGGGGACTGATCCAGCTTAATTACTAGCGACAACCCCATTTTTTGTACTGTTAAATGATAGTCACCAGGGGCAATGTAGGCAACACCCTTTTTAACCACTTCACCATCTTCAGCTTCCTTAACAAAAAGTTCAGACATTCCATTTAATCGATTAGCAAGTGACTGTGTAAAACCTGCAGGCATATGCTGAACAACAAGCAGTGGAGCATTTAGATTTTTAGGTAAGTTTGTTAGCACTTGTTGCAAAGCTTTAGGTCCACCAGTAGACGTCCCTATAGCAATAATCTTATTGGCAAGCGATGTAGACTTAGCCGCATGGCTTTTTGTTAGGCATAATAAGTGATTATCTTGTACTAAGGGTTGCTTTGCCCTATTGTCGTTCATCATTTTTGTCAGTTGAATGCCAGCTGCGGAAATAACCTTTTCGATCAAATCATCTTGAATCTTATGCAAGTCTAGAGAAATAGGCCCCGATGGTTTAGCAATGAAATCTACAGCACCATCATCAATTGCTTGAAATGTATTCGTTTCGCCCTCACGAGTTGTACTACTGACCATGACAATTGGTAATGGCATGGTTTCCATCACCCTTTTGACGGTATCTAGTCCGTTCATGACCGGCATTTCAACATCTAATGTCATCACATCTGGGGTATGCTTTGCTATTTTTTCTATCGCATCTTTTCCATTTCGAGCGGTCGCTATTACTTGGATACGTTCATCTACTTGCAAGAGGTCTGTAATTACTTTCCTCATAAAAGCTGAATCATCAACGACAAGTACGCGAATCTTTTTTTTCACTAGACATCCCTATCTTTCTGTGAAATATCGTCTAAACTTAGTCACAAACGAAGAAAAAGGAAGTTTTTTCTCATCAGTCACTTGACCTATATACGCTTTTGTAATCTCTTTAATCGCTCGACTCGGTTTTGACCCAGGATCTTGGAGAAGAAATGGTGTTTGTGACTTCACAGCTTTTAATACTGCCTTATCATTAGGAATCACACCGACAGTATGAAGGTCTTTTTGCAAAAATTGTCTGGCTACACGTCGTAGATTATCCGCTGTTGCTTTTCCTTCCTTGTCTGATTCTGAACGATTAACAAGCAATGAACAAGTCAACTCTTGATTTCTCATGTGAATATATTTAATCATAGCGTATGCATCTGTAATCGAAGTCGGTTCAGGGGTTGTCACTAAAATGGCTTCATTTGAAGCTAATATGAATTGCAAACTATCTTCACTAACCCCTGCCCCCATATCAAAGATGATATAGTCAAATGCCTGGTTTAACGCTTCTAGCTGTGTCATAAATCGTGTTTGTTTTTGCTCACTCATTGAAAAAATCGTTGAAAAACCAGAACCTCCAGCAATATAGGAAATATTCTCTGGCCCCTTCTCTATTATATCCCATATCGACAATTCACGCTCGATCATATCAACAATATGGTACGAAGGTGTAAGTCCCATTAAGATATCAATATTTGCCATCCCAATGTCTAAATCAAACAAGACTACTTTTTTACCTAGCTGCGCTAAGCCAATGGCAAAGTTTAAAGAAAAGTTTGATTTACCTACACCTCCTTTGCCACTTATGACAGACACGACTTGCGTGTTATCGACCTTCTTCATGTTATCAACTAATTGTCTTAGGCTTTTGGCTTGATCATTCATGGTTGTCTACCTCGTATAACATTGCTATAACTCCCTCTTTTGAAGCTTCAATGATATCATCAGGCACATTCTGCCCTGTCGTTATATAAGCCACACCAACGTTATAGTCAACAAGTAAATTTAATAGTGCACCATAACTTGCCGTCTCATCTTTCTTTGTAAAGATCACTTTATCAATTGAAATTAATGAAAACTGTTCATAAATCGCCTTCATATCTGTGTATTTTGATGTGAGCGAGAGCGTTAAATACGTATCCATCTCATCTGTAAAATCAATGACCTTTTTCAGTTCATCTATATACAATTGGTTTCTAAAATTTCGACCTGCAGAATCGACAAGAACGAGGTCGTATGAAGAAAACTTCTCTTTTGCCGCTTTAAAATCGTCGATCGAATAAGCCACCTCAATTGGAACATTTAAGATCTTGGCATATGTCTTTAATTGTTCAACAGCAGCGATCCGATACGTATCTGTAGTGATCAATGCCACTCTCTTTTCTTTTTTTAAAACACAATGAGCGGCTATTTTTGCAATTGTTGTCGTTTTCCCAACCCCCGTTGGGCCAACAATGTTCACAAATTTTTTATTAAAACGAATCCCACCCATATCTAGCCCTGAAATCATCTCAGAGAGGGTTTGCTGAAACCAAGTGTCTACATTAGCTTTCGTTACTCCCTCATCTTCAGCAATATACCATTTTTTCAACAACGCCTTCATGACATGTAGGCGAATCGTATGTGTCACGTCCTGGGATATGAGCCAATCATTCCATTCTTGAAGAAGCGGAGGGTACTCCTCTGAGCCCTCCCTACCACTTTGGGTCATACCTTTAACAATGTTCTTTAATTCGTTGATTTCCGATATAAGTTCTGATTCATTTTTTTCAAGTCGAACTGGTCGTTTTGGAGTTGTTGGTGGTGTTTGCCTTTTTTCTCGAACAAGCTGTTCGGAAGGACTAGGCCTTTCTCTCGGCCTTTCTGGCTTTTTGATGGTCGGTGTTTTATCAATTGCTGCAATGACTTCGATATTTTTCTTTGTAAAGAAACCTAAAAAACCACCGGTTTCAATTTCTTTAGAGTTTAGTATAACTGCTTCATTTCCTAGTTCATGCCGAATCTTTTGCATCGCTTCAGCCATTGAACTAGCGACGTATTTTTTTACCTTCATTCCAGATTCACCACCCCTACACTCTGCACTTCAATATCTGGTTCAAGTTCATTATATGATAAGACCGGGACATTCTGTAAATACCGTTCAAGCAATTGACGGACATACATTCGAACAGCTGGTGAACATAACAGCAATGGCATTTGTCCCATTTGTGACAGGCGTTCAATTTCTCCTACCGTTGCTTCAATAATTTGTTGTGATTCGTTCGGGTCCATTGATAAAAAGTTCCCATGCTCTGTTTGCTGTACTGATTCAGCAATTCGTTTTTCAACCATCCCACTCATTGTGATCACATACATTGGTTCACCATCAGTCGCAAATTGCTTGGAAATTTGTCGTGACAACGATTGTCTCACATACTCTGTCACTAAATCCATATCCTTTGTCATTGGACCATAATCAGCCAGTGTCTCAAAAATGACCGGCAAGTTTCGAATGGAAATATTCTCTTTTAATAAATTCGTTAATACTTTTTGAATTTCACCGGTTGTCAGTGGGTTTGGTGTTACATCTTCGACAAGTGTTGGATATGACTCTTTCAAATGATCGATTAATTGTTTTGTTTCTTGACGACCGAGCAATTCATGTGCATGCTTTTTAATCACTTCAGTTAAATGTGTCGATACTACTGACGGTGGATCTACGACCGTATAACCTGACAACTCCGCCTGCTCTTTCATATCTTCAGCAATCCATTGTGCCGGCAAACCAAAGGCAGGCTCAATCGTATCAATCCCTGTAATCGTTTCATCTTCTACTCCAGGACTCATCGCCATATAATGATCAAGAAGGAGTTCCCCCTTAGCTATTTCATTACCCTTAATCTTAATAGAATACTCATTAGGTTGTAGCTGAATGTTATCACGTATGCGAATCACCGGGACAACCATTCCTAATTCAAGAGCCAATTGCCTACGAATCATGACGACACGGTCTAACAAGTCACCACCTTGATTCGCATCGGCAAGTGGAATTAACCCATAACCAAATTCAAATTCAATCGGATCAATTTGGAGGAGATTAACGACATTTTCAGGGGACTTCATGTCATCGACCTCTTCTTCCTCTTCCGTTTCTTCTTCCGATTGAGCGGTCTCTGTTTCCACCTTAGATAAATAAAAACCCCCAAAAATGAGTAACGCAGCAATCGGCATCGTCACAACTAAACTAATCGGCGTTATAATACCTAGAAGGGCAATCGTCCCCCCGGCAACATACAACATTTTCGGATACGCAAAAATTTGCGCCGTTAAGTCATGACCGAGATTTCCTTCAGATGCTGCACGCGTAACGACAATCCCTGTTGCTGTTGAAATTAACAACGCTGGAATCTGACTGACTAACCCGTCACCGACCGTTAATAATGTATACGTACTCGCGGCTGTCCCAATGTCCATTCCTTGTTGCATCATTCCGATCACAAGACCGAAGATCATGTTAATAATAACAATGACTATCCCAGCAATCGCATCTCCCTTTACGAATTTACTGGCCCCGTCCATCGATCCATAAAAGTCAGCTTCGCGCTCTATTTTCTGCCGACGCTCTTTTGCTTCAACATCTGAAATCATTCCTGCATTTAAATCAGCATCAATACTCATCTGTTTCCCCGGCATCGCATCAAGGGTAAAGCGCGCCCCTACCTCTGAGACTCGTTCAGCCCCCTTAGTAATCACTATAAATTGAATGATAATTAAAATTAAGAACACAACAAAACCAACCAGTGCATTCCCTCCGACGACATAGGAGCCAAAGGTGTCAATCACATTCCCCGCTTCAGCGTTACCTAAAATCGACCTCGTCGTTGATACATTCAATCCTAGTCGAAATAGAGTCGCAAGTAATAACAACGTCGGAAAAATTGAGAACTGCAGTGGTTCTCTCGTATTCATCGCTACTAATATAATCAATAGAGCGAGAGAGATGTTAATAACAATTAAAAAATCAAGCATTCCAGGAGGTAATGGAATAATTAACATGACTACAATTAAAATAACACCTAATAAAACCGAAAGATCCCTTACTCCCATTTCCTCTCTCCTCTTCTATCTATAATCAAGCATTTATGATAGACCGTTACCCCTGTTTATTTTTCAAACGATAAACATAGGCTAGCACTTCTGCAACTGCCTTAAATAAATCTTCAGGCACTTGATCACCAATATCAGCCTGGGCATATAAAGCTCGTGCTAACGGTTTATTTTCAACCATCGTAACTTCATGTCGATCAGCAATTCCCCTTATTTTCAATGCCACATAATCAACACCTTTAGCGACAATAACCGGGGCATCCATTTGATTTTCATCATATTTTAAGGCAACAGCAAAATGCGTAGGGTTCGTAATCACGACATCCGCTTTTGGAACTTCTTCCATCATTCGCTGCATCGCCATCTCCATTTGCTTTTGTTTCCGCTTTGACTTTACTAGCGGATCACCTTCTGTCTTTTTATGTTCATCCTTTATATCTTGTTTAGACATCCGGTTTTGCTTTTCATGGTCATACCTTTGATACAAATAATCAGGTATTGATAAAAATAACAGTAAAAGTGCAACAGCAATCCCCATCATAACCGTTAGCTGCGCAATCTGGAGAAAACCAGATGCGATACTTTGTTGCGATAACATCAAGACGTCCTCTAGGTTTAACCAAATGATCGTAAACACAACGACACCAACGAGAGAGATTTTTAACAGTGACTTTAGCAACTCAACTAATGATCGAACAGAAAAAATCCGTTTAAACCCTTGGATTGGATTGATTTTCGATAACTTCATTTTAATGGCTTCAGGTGCAAATAGGGCCCCCACTTGAATAAAACTGCTAAAAACGCCTCCTAGCATGGCGACGAGCATGATTGGTAAGACGATCATCGCTGCTTCTAATGCAACCTCATTAAATACCATCGCAACGGTATTGGGTGATAGGTCCATTAATAAATATTCTTGAAACGTATGACGAAAAAGATTAAGTAAATTTGGGCCGACCATCGCACCAATCAACCATAAAAAAAGAAATACAACCAATAAAATAATTGCTGTATTTACATCATTACTCTTCGGTACTTGACCTTTCTTACGGGTCTCTTGCTTCTTTTTCGGCGTTGCTTTCTCTGTTTTTTCTTGAGCAAAATATTGAAGGTCTATTGAAAGGTATGGCATTCTATAAACCTCCTAGCAATTGCATGAACGTCCTCATGGTCTCAAGAATCGTCCCAAATAAACGTTCAATAAGCATAATAAACACAGGCATCGTAACCATAAGCAAAAGGAGCCCTACTAAAATTTTCAGAGGCATCCCAACGACAAAGACGTTCATTTGTGGCACAGCCCTTGACACCATCCCTAAAGCGACATCAACCAAAAATAATGTGCCGACAATCGGAAAAGCCATTTGAAAGGCAATGATAAACATCGTCGTAAAGGTCGTTAAGACATAATGAACCACGGCCTCCTCGCCAAACGGCAGTGTCAGTTGATCAATTGGGATAAACTGATAGCTGTAGTAAATTCCATCTAAAAGCAAATGGTGAGCATCAACGACAACTAATAATAGAATTGCAAAAGTATACAAATACCCACCTGTTAACGGGGTTTGTGCACCTGTCTGTGGATCGACAACATTGGCGATCATAAAACCCATCATCATGTCAATAAACCCACCTGCAACTTGAATCGCATACAGGATGATCATTGCAATTAAACCAACCATAAGCCCAACAAGAACCTCTTTGAAAATCAATAAAAAAAACATACTATCCATTTGGATGTATGGCTGATCCAACGTAAAGATCATTATCCAAGCGAGATAGATCGCTAATCCAATTTTATATATTGTTGGGATGTTACGATATGAAAAAATAGGCATCGTCGTAAAAAAAGCAAGGATTCTTATCGTCACTAACATAAATGCCGGAAGTTGATTGATCCATTCCACCATACGTTACCCTACAAACTGATGTAAATTATTAAATATTTGATAAGAAAAATTTAAGACGACCGACAGCATCCATGGGCCAAAAACAACGAGTGCCAATAAAACACCAACAATTTTCGGAATAAAGGCCAGCGTCTGCTCCTGAATTTGTGTGGTTGCTTGAAAAATACTAACAAGTAACCCTAACCCCAGGGCTATTACAAGGAGGGGGCCAGCTACCATAATCACGGTATACACGCCTCTCTCAGCCATTGATACGACAAATTCTGAACTCACATTACCACCCTTTTCACAAGCTTAATAGCTTAATAACAACGATTGTACAACTAAATACCATCCATCAACCATCACAAATAAGAGAATTTTAAATGGTAAAGCGATCATGACCGGTGGTAACATCATCATCCCCATGGCCATTAAAACACTTGCGACAATCATATCGATCACTAAAAATGGAACAAAAATTAAAAAGCCGATTTGAAAAGCCGTTTTCAATTCACTAATCGCAAAAGCTGGAACAAGTGCCGTTAATGGTATATCATCAATTGATTCAGGACGATCTAACCCCGCATAGCCCATAAAAAGGGCTAAATCCTTCTCACGCGTATGATTTGCCATAAATTCCTTCATTGGTGTTGCCGCACGATCAAATGCTTCCTCTTGCCCAATTTCACCATCTAAAAATGGTGTTAACGCCTGTTCATTTACCTCAGAAAATACTGGGGCCATGATAAAGAAGGTTAAAAATAAGGCGAGGCCTATGAGCACTTGATTCGGTGGCATTTGTTGGGTCGCTAATCCAGTACGCACAAACGATAATACAATCACAATTCGGGTGAAAGCAGTCATTAAAATTAATATACTCGGTGCTAATGAGAGAACGGTAAGTATTAATAATAGCTGAATCGTTGTAGCCACATTAGCTGGTTCATCATTAAATAGATCAAGGTCGATTCCTGGAATAAATTCATTCATGTTTTTTCTCCTTAATCACCTGATGAATTTTTTGCTGTGATTTTGAAACACCCTTTAACTGCTTGTCCAACAAAACACCAAATTGCGAATCGGATTCTTTCTTCACTTCTTTCGTTGGACTCATCTTTTTTCCAAGCCATGCAGTCGCCTTAGCAAATGGTGGTTCAACCTCATTTTTCTCGTTTTGTTGTCTCATCATCTGGTCAATCTCTTCTTTATTCGTCACTTCTTTCAGTAATTGAATCGACTCACCGACACCAACAACTAATAGCCGATCCCCAACTTTTATTAACTGAACCGACCGGTTGGCACCTAGCCCTACACCACCGACATTTTGAATGGTACGATGACTTTGAAAGGCTCGTGTACGATTATTGAAAAAGCGTAATAATGCATAAATAAGGACTATAACGACCGCAAGCGCCCCAATCATTCGTACGAATATTGAGAAGAAGCTCTCCTCATTTTCAATCAGCTCGTTATCTCCAGGAGATGTCACGATTTGTTGATCATCTTCTTCTGTATTAGTAGCCTCTTCATCTAATTGAGCCTGCTCTTGTGATTCAGGTGGTGCTTCATCTCCACCTTCTTCTTCAAACCAGCCAGAGACCATACCATCCCCTATTTGCTCGACATTAGCGTAGGTTACTTGTTCGTATGACATTAGGATTATAACTATGAGTACAAAACATAATCGTTTTTTACGAAACAAATGTGCCACCCTTTCTGCCCGTTATCCAATTGTTTTTTTGATGGCCTCCAGCACACGGTCCGCTTGGAATGGTTTTACAATAAAGTCTTTTGCACCTTCTTGAATGGCATCAATCACCATGGCCTGCTGTCCCATGGCAGAGCACATAATGATCTTTGCATTGGGATCAAATTTTTTGATTTCCTTCAACGCTGTGATCCCATCCATTTCAGGCATCGTAATATCCATTGTAACGAGATCAGGCGATACCTCTTTATATTTCTCGACCGCTTCTGCGCCATCAACTGCTTCACCAGCTATTTCATATCCATTTTTCGTTAAAATATCTTTGATCATCATCCGCATAAACGCAGCATCATCAACAATCAAAACCGATTGTGCCATTTAGAAACACCCTTCCACATTGTCTATTTTAAGTTCTTTATACGCTCTTCTTGGCTGACGATATCAGTAACTCGCACACCAAAATTCTCATCAATGACAACGACTTCACCTTTTGCTATTAACTTTTGGTTCACAAGAATATCGACAGGTTCACCTGCTAATTTATCTAACTCGATAATAGAACCTTGACTAAACTCTAGAATCTCTTTAATCGAGCGCTTTGTCCTTCCTAACTCAACGGTTACTTGTAATGGAATATCTAATAGCATATTTAAATTATTAGATTCAGCTTGTGTTAGCTCGGGAGCATCAAAATTAGAAAATGCAGCTGGTTGAACATTAGCTGTCCGTTGGTTTTGGGCTTGATAAGATGGTGAACCAAAATGTTGGTGATGCCCTTGCTGACCCATTTGTTGTTGGAAACCCTGAGGCTGTGCCTGCATGGGTGTTGCCATTTGTTGCTGAGACATCGCTTGTTGTGCCATAGGTTGCTGTTCAGGCATCGGAGGCTGTTGTCCCATTTGCTGCCCAGGATTTGGTGTCTGTTCTTGTATTGGAACTTCCTCGTTTGCTGATGGTTCATCAACAGGTGGCGCCACTTCTTCCTGAGTTGGGTTCATCAGTTCCTCAACTAGTTGTTTGGCAAAGGGCACCGTCACGAGCTGCATAATATTAGAATCGATTAAATCACCGATCTTTAAGCGAAACGAACTTTTAATGAGTACATCATCTTCAGGAATGTATGATGTCCCTTCTTCTTTTGGGAGATTCATTAAATCAATACCAGGGGGAGAAATGTCTACTCTTTTATTGAAGATCGTTGACATCGATGTAGACGCTGACCCCATCATTTGATTCATCGCTTCTTGAACAGCACTAATCTCCATCTCGCCTAAGTCTTCATTCGGGTTACTCCCATCGCCACCCATCATCAAATCAGCAATAATAGCTGCATCTGAATTTTTAATAACTAGTAGGTTTGTTCCCTCAAATCCTTCTGTATACTGAACACGTACAGCCACATGTGGTTGCGGAAACTCATCTTCTAACAAGTCTTGACGTATAACCGAAACTTGTGGTGTCGTAATATCTACTTTTTGATTTAATAGTGTTGATAGTGCCGTTGCTGCACTTCCGAATGAAATGTTACCTATTTCACCTAAGGCGTCCTGTTCAATGACTGATAAAAAGTCCTCAACATTTAACTCTTGAATGTCACCAGTCGATTGCTGCTTTTGATCTGCAACATTCTCATCGTTGTTGCTACCATCATCATTTCCTACTCCCTTAAGTAATTCATTGATCTCTTCTTGGGAAAGCATATCATCGCTCAAATTCTTCACCCTCCTCAACAACTTCTGTCACTTGTACAGCAAGTTGGTTTTTATGTTTACCAGGCTGTGCCAAGTATTTGCGGTCACCACCAACTCGTACGACTAGTTCTTTATCAATCTCTTGATCTAATTCTATGACATCACCAATGCCAAGTTGTAAAAAATCCTCAATCGAAATCTCTGATCTCCCTAACTCAGCCTGAATGAGCAGAGGTGCTGACCGAACTGTTTGCTCAAGGACTTGCACTTCTCCCTCGTCTCGTTGCCTTTTCTTCGTTTGCATCCAATAATGGACTGATAACTTCGGTAGAATTTCTTCTAACACCACATGAGGCAAGCAAATATTTATCATGCCCGTTGTTTCGGCAATCGTTGTCGACAGCGAAATAACAACAACGGTCTCATTCGGTGAAACCATTTGTAGAAATTGAGGGTTCACCTCTATATCTTCTGGAATAGGGTCAATATCAACCACCGAACTCCAAGCCTCTTGAAAGCTACTTAACATCCGCTGAAACAGTTGTGACATGATTTTCGTCTCAATTTCAGTTAGGTTATCGACCTTATTTACACTTACGCCCTTCCCACCTAGCAATCGATCTAACATCGCATAAGCAATGTTTGGATTCACTTCAATTAGTAACCGACCATCAAGAGGGTATGCTTCAAACACATTTAAAATTGTCATCTTAGGGATCGAACGTATAAATTCATCATATGGTAACTGATCAACCGACGCGACCGATATTTGCACAAACGTGCGAAGTTGAGCTGAGAAGTACGTTGTCAAGATTCGAGCATAGTTCTCGTGAATCCGGGATAAACTTCTTATTTGGTCCTTCGAAAACCGTAACGCTCGTTTAAAATCATAGACTTTTACTTTTTTCTCAGTTTCTTCTTTTTTTAATTCATCAGCATCCATCTCTCCAGTGGAAATCGCTGATAACAGCGCATCTATTTCACCTTGTGATAAAATGTCAGCCAAGAGCCTCACCTCTCTTTGCTATCCGTTAAGTTCTAATAACTATTGAATCATTAAAGTTGTCGTATAAACGTGGACGACCGATCCTTCTTGCAAGAATTGATTGACCTTTAGTTGTACCTGATCTTCTAATGCCTCTATTCCATCAGGGCCCGAAAGCTGTGATGCTTGCAGCCCAGCTAATTCACGAATGACGATATTACTCACTTGAAAATCTCGTTTTTCTAACTCTGACTTTGCTTTCTTGTTATCCACCTGTATACGAAATTGAATTCTTGCAAAATCATTAGACAATAAATTTGTCGTGATTTCTTCTGTATCCACAGAAAGTTCAATGATATCATCAATCGTCGGCTCAGATGGTGTATCTTCTTTTGAAAAATGGTTAATCAAAACCAACGTGACAACACCTACTAAAGTTAGTGCTAGTATAATAATCAACATAATGTTGACAAGTTTATTTTTAAACAATCACGAGCCCCCCGCATCCTTATCTATGGCAATCAATCCTATGCTTTTATACAAATTATTTATTTTCAGCATAACATCCTCTTCAGAATCTAGCACGACTATTTTATTTCCATTTGTTAATGTAATTGTCGTATCTGGAAAGGATTGAACCTGCTCAATTAATAAAGCATTTAACAGGAATTTTTGCCCATTCAACCGTGTCAAAGTGATCATAAGTAAAATGTAAGGGCTAGAAGCTCTCCTAGCCCTATCCTCCATTCTTAATAAGATTCCTTAACTTCCTTATCGTTTTAAGTTCACTAACTCCTGAAGAATTTCATCTGACGTAGTAATGATTCTAGTATTTGCCTGAAAACCACGCTGTGCGACGATCATTTCGGTAAACTCTTCTGATAGATCGACGTTAGACATCTCTAACGTTCCTGCAACTAGACCACCCGTACCATTTGTCCCTGGTACAACGGGATTCCCACCATCGTTCGGTTCCCCAGAGTTAGCAGTTTCCCGATAAAGGTTATCACCGATCTTTTCCAACCCATCGGGGTTTGCAAATTTAGCTAAACCAATTTGAACAGGATTATCTGCTAACTCACCATCTGCATCAATAATATTTACTGTTCCATCACTGCCGATACTAAAGCTTTGAGAATCATCTGGTATATTAATAGGTGCTCCGTCTGTATCTAACAAGTAAAGACCATCAGAATTCACAATATTTCCATTAGCATCAAGATAAAAGTTCCCCGCTCTCGTAAATGATTCTGCTCCTTCACCTTGACCATCTTGATCTCTTTCTGCTACAACAAAGAAACCATCACCGGAGATCCCTAAATCTAATTCTCTACCAGTATTCTGTAAGCTCCCTTGTGTATGTATCGTATCGATCGAAGACAATTGCGAACCTAAACCAACCTGTCTTGGATTGACTCCCCCACGATTGTCTCCGGGACCAGTTGCACCAGCCAATTGCTGGCTCACTAAATCACTAAATGTCGTACGACCTTTTTTATAACCAAAGGTATTGACATTTGCGATATTATTCCCAATCACATCCAACTTTGTTTGCGAGTTTTTCATACCAGAGATCCCTGAATACATTGATCTTAACATTGAATACTCCTCCTCTTTCTTCAACTACATCCGTCGTTTAGTAGTTGCACCGGCTTCCTCCTAGAGGTCCAGCCGTTATTAAATTAGTATTGCGCCATTTATATTTGTAAATAGTTGTGATTCTGCTTCATTACGATCCATCGCGGTGACTACCGTGTCGTTTTCAACACTGACCACTAATGCAGCATCCTTCATGACAATTAAAGAATCTGTTATCCCTTTATGTTTTGCCTCATTCAACTTTTCTTCAATTACATTCCATTGAGAAGACGAAATCGTTATGCCTCGAGATGCGATTCTCTGTTCTGCATGCTTACTAAGTTTTAGTACATGGTCAGCATTCATTTCTGTTTTTAATAGTTGTTCAAAACGACCATCAGTTTTTACATGTTTATTTTGTTTTGTTTTTGATGGATGTGGTAATTGATGCAGTTGATGAGATTGAATTCGTGAATCGATATCATCCACCTCCGTTATCATCCTATGTTACCTGTTCAGATGACTAATAACCGCTGACGCTACTCACCAGCTTCCTCACGATCATCACTAGGCTTTTCAACTTTCTGTTCGGCGTGAGTCACCTTGACGAGTTGATCGCCATTAATCAAACGACCATTATCTAGTTCAATTCGAATTGTTCCATCTGATTCTCGCTTCACTGACTTGACAGTGTTGTCAGCATATTCTGTTCGTGTTCGATGTTCATCAAGCTCCACTTCACGTTTCCATTGAACTTCTTTTCCAATTAACTCACTATGCTGTACGAGTGATTGACTAGACTGCACGTTGACAAATTTCTGAATGGCTTCATTCATATTGGTCATTTGTTCTAACGAAGAAAACTGAGCCATTTGAGCGATGAACTCACGATCATCCATTGGATTGGATGGGTCTTGATTTTGCAGTTGAGTAATAAGAATCTTTAAAAAATCGTCTTTACCGAGGATGTTTTGTCCTGTTTGTGGCTGTTGGTTTTGTTTACTTGATAGCATTAAATTATGATTGATCGTATTTGTCATCATGCCCACCTAAACTTTCTCATTAAAGGTTAGTTCATCAAGAAACTCAGAAAATGAGGATGCTACTCCTTCTTCTTCCTGATTTTCTTCTTTTTCATGTTCGCGATGATCATGTTTATCTTGCTCATCCTTTTGCGATTGCCCTAGTGTCTGGTGTTGCTGTTGTGTTACTTCGACTCGTTCAACCGATATTTGTTGTTGAGCAAAAGCATTGCGCAAGTGTTGTAACTGTGATTCAACAAGCTCTCGAGCAGCCGTTGAACTTGTCATGATTTGCGCCACAATAGTCCCATTGGTTTGTGTAAGTCGAATATCGAGCCTTCCTAAATGCTCAGGATAAAGCTTTACAGATAGCTGTTGGTCACCATTTTTGAAGTTAGTAAAAAAACTTTTCCCTATCATCTCTTGAAACTGACGAACAAACTGTTGTTGCTGTGCTTCTTTAGGCTGGGCTTCCCCCACATGAATCGTAAATTGCTGTGTCCGATTCATTTGTTGACCTAAATCTGATAAAGTGAGTTGTAAATGTTGAGATGTCCCTTCAGTACCAAGTTGAATAGGTGCATTCATCGAGTTTGAACTTGGATTGAATAAGAGCCCCGAACTTTTCATAGCAGATTGAATCGGGTTCGACTGCTCCAATAACGACGTCAGATGTTTGATCATGTCACTCATTGATTTTATTTCTTGACTCATATTTATCGAACTCGGAATAAAGGTATCAATTTTTTTTGAAAATAGGTCAATCATATGTTGATAAGAGCCATTCTGTTTATCTATTTTGCCCGTCTGCTCTAAATGAGAAAACGAAGCGATGATAGCAATTAAAGAACTGAGTTCATCACTATCTAATAATGTCTCGATTGGCATTTCTTGGTGAAAAAATGAAACAACATCTGCTGAAAGTTCTTCGGGAAGTGAATCCAGCATAGATTTGATATCTGGTTGTTCTACCATTTCCTCATTTAAAAATCCATCCCTTGTAGCAACTCCTGTAACTAGTACAGATAGTAATTGGGAGAGCTTCTCATCTAGTTCACCTTCTACCAGTTCGACGTCAGCCTGTCTTGGTTTTTGCTCAACCTCTGTTTGGTTTGGTGTCTTACTTGTCATTGCCTGACTTAAAAGTCCAGTAAAGCCTTGTGAGGTACTTGAGGGCCGGCTTTCATTTTTTGTGATATTACCCGAAGGATTTGTTGATGCTTGTACCATTACCATATTCATTAACTTCCCCCCCTTTCATATATTGGTATTAATTTGCAAGTAACCTCATAATTTCGGCAGCACGTTCTGCGCCCATGTTTGACAATATCTTCGCTCTTGTCTCTGTATTTAATTCGCTAATTTGAAATAGAACTTCTTCATTAGATAGTTCTGATAGAATTCTGGCTGCGTTTTTCGCAGACATTGATTCATACGTACTAGCAAGGTCTGCCATTTCTTGGTGATGATCAGCGGTTTGTTGTTGTTCCTGTGCAAACGCCAGTTCTAGTTCAACGATTTCATCTTGAAGGGAGGCAATTTCTTCATCTTTTTGATCAAGTTGTCGCTCTAGACGCTCTAATTCTGCCTGCTTGTTCTCAAGGCTAGTGATGAGACCGTCAACATCAACCTTTTCCTCTTCATCGTCTTCTTCATCAGATAGGTAGGATGAGAGGACAGGTACATTTGACCCTAGTTCCTTCGCTTCATCAATAACATTGAACCCTAAGAACGATAAGATCACTCCAAGAAGTAGGACCGCAAAAATAGTTGGGATAAAAATAATCAGAAAAAACCATTGAAATTTACTATATTCTTTTTCCTTAGTTGCCATAAGTTCACCTAATTTCAACGAGAGGCAAATTGTTGAATCGAAATTTCATCTAAAAATTGACTTTCTAGACGCTTCATTTCATCGTTATATTGCTCTTCTTTCAGTTCTTTCACTTTTTCATATTTCTTAACTTCCATTGAGACATTGACAAGAGCTTCTTGCTTGCTGTGCATCTTGTCCCTTGCATAATTCGTCGACTGTTCCTGTCGGGAAATTTCTGTTTGTAACCTCATCAGTGTCACTTCATTTCTTTGTAATTCATGGATCGATATACCTTTTATGATCCGATCTTGTAAGCTTTTTTCGATATCCTCTTTTTGTTTTAACAAATGATAGAGCTGGGTAGCAGATTCTTCAAATGTCTCCATCGCTTGTGCATATTCCTGCTCTCTTGTGAGCTTGTCTTTTTCTTTTAGCTCTAACACCTTTTGTAACGTAAATTGAAACGCCATCTTAGCCCCCTCCAAACTGATCAATTAATGATTTCACAGCATCTTCAAGATGTACATTTTCATCTGTTTGTTGTTTTAGAAATGCTACTATTTTCGGATAAGCCTGGATCGCTCGATCTACCTCTCGTGATGAGCCTCGTTTATAAGCTCCAATATTGATGAGGTCTTCAGATTCATAGTAGGCGGCTAATAACTTACGTAGGGTATCTGCTGCTTGACGATGCTCAGGAGAGACAATATCATTCATCACACGACTAATACTTTTTAATACGTTAATCGCTGGAAACTGACCTTTATTTGCAAGTTTTCGATCAAGAACAAAGTGACCATCCAATATTCCTCGTACAGAATCTGAAATCGGCTCATTTAAATCATCACCATCGACTAAAACGGTATAAAATGCAGTAATACTTCCAGACTGATTCGTACCTGATCGTTCTAACAATTTAGGTAATAAAGCAAACACAGAAGGTGTATACCCTTTTGTGGTCGGTGGCTCACCGACAGCCAAACCAATTTCACGCTGGGCCATCGCGAAGCGTGTAACAGAATCCATCATTAAATTCACGTGCAGCCCTTGATTTCGAAAGTATTCAGCTACAGCCGTAGCAGTCATCGCTCCTTTAATTCTCATTAAAGCTGGTTGGTCTGAAGTCGCGACTACGAGTATGGTTTTCTTTAACCCCTCTGGTCCGAGGTCTCTCTCGATAAAGTCCTTTACTTCACGCCCACGTTCGCCGATCAGCGCAATGACATTCAAGTCAGCTGAAGAGTTTTTAACAATCATTGCCAGCAACGTGCTTTTTCCGACCCCAGTTCCAGCAAAAATTCCGACCCTTTGCCCCTTACCAACAGTTAATAAGCTATCAATCGAACGGACACCAATACTCATCGCTTCTTCAATCCGAGGCCTTTCAAGCGGATTAGGTGGGTTATTATCTGTTGGAAATGACGATAACCCTTTCGGGAGGTCACTCCCATCTAATGGGATTCCACAACCATCAATCACCTTACCTACTAACCCCGAACCGACTTTAACTTCTAGTGGATGCCCGGTAGCCTCTACTAAACTACCTGGTGCAATATCTGTTGTCCCATGAAGAGGCATTAATAAGACATTTTCATCCCGAAACCCAACAACTTCTGCCTTCACCTTGTTTTTTTCTCGTTTGCCAATAATAATATGACAAAGGTCACCCACAGACGCTTGCGGTCCTTTTGATTCAATCGTAAGTCCGACGACCCTGGTGACTTTACCATACATTTTATAAGGGTTCAGCTTTGGCACTTCATCTATTAAACTACGTGCGTCCATCTGAATCCTCCTTAAGTTTTTCTAAAAGCCTAGTTTTTATCTCTGTTAATTGGCTATCAACGCTAGCATCAATCCGCCCAAAGGTTGATTCGACCACACACCCATGATCCGCTAGCTGTGCATCAGGGTAGATAAATAGTTCATCATTATAACTTAACAATGTCATTAATTCATCCTTTTGCTGCAAGGTACGCTCATACCAGCTTGGGTGAACATAAATTTTCACTTCTCGATGTTCTCTCACTTCATGAATGACCTGTTTGACAACAGACTCCCACTTTTGTTGGTCTTCAAGTAATGCCTCGCCAATAATCTTCTCTGCGACCGCAATGGCAAGTTCGACAATCACGGGCTCAGATTGTTCAATCCGTTCACTATAATCTTTTTTTGAAGCCTCTATGACTTGCTTAGCCTCTTGAATGAGATTTGAATATTCACTCTTCCCCGCTTGATTACCTTCTTCAAAACCGTCATGATAACCAGCCTCTCTTGCTTCATTCATCGCTTGTTCAACGTCTTGTTGCGCTTGTTCTTGCTGTTGCTCGAGCTCTTTATATAACTGCTCAACGTTTTGGTTTGCAGAAGCGATGATTTGTTCGGCTTTTTGATTGGCTTGTGCAAGCAGCTCCTCTGCTTCACGTGCTTTGTCAGCCACTGAAACAGCAGACTCATCGGCTTCCTCTATATGATCATTGACTATTTCTGTTTGCATAGAAAGGTTTCGTAACTGAATCGTTCTAGCCATCGGTTGTTCTGTGTTGGCATTTGATGATTTGATGATTTTAGACAATAATATCATCTCCTCCACCACGAGCGATGACAATCTCACCCGCCTCTTCTAAACGTCGCACAATCGCGACAATACGAGTTTGGGCTTCCTCAACATCACGAAGGCGTACAGGCCCCATAAATTCCATTTCTTCTTTAAAGGTTTCTGCCATACGCTGTGACATGTTACTAAAAATAATTTCCTTAACATCTTCGCTCGCAACTTTAAGTGATAACTGCAAGTCCTCATTTTCAACATCGCGAATCACACGTTGGATTGAACGATTATCCAACGTAACAATGTCTTCAAATACGAACATACGCTTCTTGATTTCTTCAGCTAATTCTGGGTCTTGGATCTCCAGTGCATCTAAAATGGTTCGTTCTGTGCTACGATCAACACTATTTAGAACTTCAACAACAGCTTCAATACCACCCGCATCTGTATAATCTTGTGTAACCGTCGCAGAAAGTTTCTGCTCAAGAATACTCTCTACCTCGTTAACAATTTCTGGGGATGTACTATCCATCGTTGCGATTCGTTTGGCAACATCTGCCTGAACTTCTTGTGGCAATTCAGAAAGAATTTGGCCTGCTTGAACTGATTCTAAATACGATAATATTAAGGCAATCGTCTGTGGATGTTCATTTTGAATGAAATTTAAAATTTGTGAGGGATCGGCTTTTCGAGCAAAATCAAAGGGCCTAACTTGCAAGGTTGATGTTAAGCGATTAATGATTTCCATCGCTTCTGACTCCCCTAATGCCTTCTCTAACACATTTTTTGCATAGCCAATCCCACCTTGTGAGATGTAGTCTTGAGCAACGGCTAATTGATGAAATTGCTCAAGAACGGTTTCTTTTAAACTACTATCTACTTTTCGTACATTAGCGATCTCAAGGGTTAACTTTTCGATCTCTTCCTCTGTTAAATGTTTATACACTTGCGCTGATACATCTGGACCTAATGAAATAAGGAGGATGGCAGCTTTTTGCTTTCCTGTTAACTCACCTTTTGGATTCACCATCTTACGTCCCTCCTACTTAATCTTCAGATAACCACGTTCGAATCAGTTTTGAAAACTCTTCCGGTTTGTCTTTAGCCATCTTTTCGAGTTGCTTTCGCTTTTGAGCTGCTTCACTATCAGAGTCATCCGGCATATCAGGAATCTCTTCCTCCACCACTTCTTCAATTTGATCTTCAACTACTGGTTCTTGTCGTCTTCTTCGTAATAATAAGAAGAGTAATAGTAGAATGAATGCAACTAGCACCCCGCCGACAACATATAACCAAGCTGGAATCATCTCCTGAACCTGTTCCTCAAATTCTACTTTCCCATTAAATGGTTGCGCCGAAACATAAATTTTATTATTAATGTCATCATCATCTAACTCAGCTGCTAAGTCCCCATCAATGGTAGTTCGTACAACTGTCCCAAGTATTTGTTGAATATCATCCAGTCGTTCAACAGGTAATGAATTTGGATCTTCTGGATCAGGTGGCTCGACCATAACTTGAATACCTACATCACGAATTTTAAAAGGGCTCTCGACAATATCTCTTTGAATTCGGTTCACTTCATTATTGATCCGCTCTTCTATTCGTTCGTAATCTCCAGTGCCCCCCATTACTCCCGCGGGATAATTAACGATTTCATCTTCGCCAAAATCCGGAGGTCCACCGTCTTCCCAATCATCACCTGTATACGTTTCCGTAATCCGTTCAACACTCACAGCTAAACCTTCCATGTTTTCTTCATCAACAGGGGTTATAATCTGTTCTGCACGCGTTTCCTGGGTGAAATCGATGTCTGTAGAAACCGAAACGAGGACCTTATCACGGCCCATCATTGTCCCTAACATTTGTTGCAGATCCCGCTGCAAATCACGTTCAATTTCTCGTTTGATCGTCCTTTGCTGCTCGTAGGCAGATAACGACGAATCAATGGATTCACCATCTCTATATTCAAAATGCTCAAACATTTGATTCATAATGACGATATCTTCTATAGGAAGGTTAGGAACACTTTTTGCCACTAAGTGGTAAAGAGTCTTGACCTGTGTTTGGTCTAATTGATAACCAGGCGCCATATCAACCACAATCGATGCCGAAGATGTTTGTCCACTATCAGAGATCCATAAAGACTCTTCAGGTAGCGTGATCATCACATTCGCGTGATTGACGCCGTCCATGTTCCTAATTAAATTGGCCAGTTCTGTTTGCATGGCAGCACGTTCCATGACAGAAAACTCATTATCTGTCATTCCAAAGCCCATTTGATCTTGGATAAATGAGTAATCTATGCTACCACTCTCGGGAATTCCTTCTGCTGCTAATTCCACTTTCAGCGTATCGACCATTGTTTCAGGGACGCTAATCGTTGTCCCATTATCTGTGATTTCTGAAGTAACGCCCCTGGCATCTAACGTTTCTTTAATTTGTCCAGTTTCTTGGGCAGAAAGGTTCGTATACAGAGGTACTAAATGTGTTCTTGAACCTAACATCGTTAGCAGCACAAGGATGAGGATGAGAAGAAATACTGAGCCAAGAAGTATACCTTTTTGAAGCTTTGTTCGAGAAGTCCAAAATGCTAATCCTTTATCTTTATATATCATTAACTTTTCGTTCATGTCTCCTCCTACCCTGCAACACCAAACAAAGGTATGATTTTATCATACTAACTATACTTGCATCCTCATAACCTCTTGATAAGCTTCTATGACTTTATTTCGAACCTCTACCGTTGCTTGCAACGCAATGCTAGCTTTTTGACCGGTAATCATGACTTCATGTAGATTATCTGTTTCTCCTCGCGCCAGCTTTTCCGTCATTTCACCAGACTTCAACTGAGCCTGGTTTACTTCGTTAATTTTTTCTTTCAGAAGTGTTTTAAACTGGCTCTGTGCTTCAGCTGGAGTTACTCGTGGTTGCATCGGACTCTCACGATGTTGCAACCGTTGTAATGACTGTATCGATAACTGATCCATTAATCCCCCTCCTTATCGTCCAATTTCTAAAGCTTTCATCAGCATATTTTTAGTTGCATTTAATGTCGTCACATTGGCTTCATACGAACGAGTCGCCCCCATTAGACCCACCATTTCTTTTAAAGGATCAACATTAGGCATTTGGACATAACCTTGATCGTTAGCATCTGGGTGACCGGGATCGTATACCATTTTAAACGGACTTTGATCTTCAACAATTTGGGACACTTTTACTCCTGCGCCCACTTGATCATTCTGGTTCATCGCTTTACCCAAAAGAGAGGAAAAGTTCTGTTGATTCGGCTCCATCACGACCATCTTTCTTCGATATGGCTCCCATTCCCCATCAACCATTCGTCCTCTTGTTGAATCTACATTAGCCATGTTTGACGAAATTACGTCCATGCGTAAACGCTGTGAGGTAAGCGCTGATGACGTTGCATTAAAACTATTAAATATCGACACGGTTACCTTCCTCCTCCAAGTACTGTTTTAAGACTATTAAAGCGTCCATTGACTCGCTCTATTAAAGCATTGTAATAGATTTGGTTTTTAGATAACTCTGCCATTTCATGGTCGATATCGACATTATTACCATTGCTATTGTACATCGTATCCCTACTCGTCGTGACGATTGGTCCGCGACTTTGTTCTCTCTTAAAAGAAACATGACGTTCATCGGTTCGTTGAGCAATGAAATTTTGTTGTTCACTTGCTTGATCCAATGCTTGTTTAAAAGACACTTTCTTTGCTTTGTAATTTGGAGTATCTACATTAGCTATGTTTTGTGAAATAGCTTGCTGTCGTAATGCAGAGCCATTTAATCCTTGCTCTAAAACTCTCATCGTTGAACCTGAAAATAGATCCATCGTTCCCCACACCTTTACGTTTTGTACTAAATTATGTCTAACACCGTTACTACACTATAAAGATTGTATAGAACGTTGCACATTTTGTCTAACTTTGTTTTTAATTTCGTTTTTTTCAATGAAAAAGACCTAGTTTTTTCTCGGACGATGGTCATAAAAACCAAACCTTTGTCGAATCTTATTATATTATAGATTGAGGTGGATGTGTGTATATAAATATTTCCTATTTTTTAACGCCTAAATATATACTTATATAAAACATATTCACACTATAGCAAACATACAAAAAGGGCTTTCTCATTGCGTAATGAGCCAGCCCTACTTTTGTTACTGCTTAACTAGTTTTAATTTTTTCTAGTTCAACTAAAAACTTATCATTTAACACTTTAATATAGGTACCTTTCATACCTAACGAACGTGATTCAATCACACCCGCACTTTCGAGCTTCCGAAGAGCATTTACAATCACAGAACGAGTAATCCCCACTCGATCAGCTATTTTACTTGCAACTAGTAAGCCTTCCTTACCATCAAGCTCTTCAAAAATATGTTCGACCGCTTCAAGTTCACTATAAGATAACGAGCTAATCGCCATTTGAACAACAGCTTTGCTTCGCGCTTCCTCTTCAATCTCTTGTGCCTTTTCATGAAGGATTTCCATACCAACAACAGTTGCCCCGTACTCTGCTAAAATCAAATCATCATTCGAAAACGAATCACTCAAGCGAGCAAGTACTAACGTACCAAGACGCTGTCCCCCTCCGAGGATCGGCACAATCGTTGTCAAACCACTCATAAACAAATCTTTGTTTTCAATCGGGAATGCTGTGAATTCACTTTCGATATCAAGGTTTGCTGACGTTTCTTCAATTTTAAATAAGCCACTCGTATATTCTTCTGGAAATTGACGATCTTCTAGCATCTTCTTCATACGATCATTTTCAATTTCTTGTTTAATCGCAAACCCTAAAAGTTTTCCACGACGGCTGACTACGAAAATATTCGCCTCAATTACATCGCGTAATGTCTCCGCCATATCTTTAAAGTTTACATGTTGCCCTGCAGATTTTTGCAGCATTTCGTTAATCCTTCTCGTTCTTGTTAATAAATCCATTTTCCATCCTCCTGATTGAACTATAAAATAAATTGACTTAAATCACGATTTTTTGCAATTGAAGTAAGTTTTTCTTCTACATACTCTGGTGTGATCACAATTTCTTCTAGCGTAACGTCGGGTGCCTCAAAGGATAAATCCTCTAGTAACCGTTCCAATAATGTGTGCAACCTTCTTGCACCGATATTTTCTGTATCTTGATTGACCTCGGTGGCAATTGTCGCAATCTTATGAATAGCTTCGTCAGAAAAAGTAACTTTTATACTTTCTGTTTCCAATAATGCTTGATATTGTTTCAATAGCGCTTGATCAGGTTCAATTAAGATTCGCACAAAGTCATCAACTGATAAATTCGCTAACTCAACACGTATCGGGAATCTTCCTTGTAGCTCAGGAATTAAGTCAGATGGCTTTGCCATATGAAACGCACCTGCGGCAATGAATAAAATGTGATCTGTTTTAACTGGTCCATACTTGGTAACGATTGTTGATCCTTCCACGATCGGTAAAATATCTCGCTGTACCCCTTCTCGTGATACCTCTGCCGAATTTTGATTTTTCCCGGCAACTTTGTCAATCTCATCGATGAAGATAATACCCAAATGTTCTGCTTTTGAAACAGCTTCTTGTGTGACTTCATCCATGTCAATTAACTTTTGTGCCTCTTCTTCGGTCAAAACCTTACGCGCGTCTGAGACCGGCAACTTCCTTTTTTTCTTCTTTTTAGGCATCATGCTCCCAAGCATATCTTGCATGTTAATCCCCATCTGTTCCATCCCAGAACCTTGGAACATATCAAACATCGATTGACTCTGTTCTTCCACTTCAATCGTAACGATACGATCTTCGAGTTCCCCAAGTGCAAGTTGGTGTGCAACTTGCCTTCGTTTTTGCGCAATCGATTGCTCATCGCCTTGAGAGGTCGACGGTTCTGCTTCTGCTTGCCCTTGATTTCCAAAAAGCATTTCAAAAGGGTTTTTGTATTGATTCTGCTTTTTTTGCGATGGGACTAAAAGTTCGACGATCCGTTGATTGGCATGTTCTTCTGCCTTATCTTGTACTGCTACCATCTTTTCTTCTTTAACAATTCGAACCGAAGTCTCAACTAAATCACGAACCATTGACTCAACGTCTCGGCCAACATATCCAACCTCTGTGAACTTTGTCGCCTCGATTTTAATAAAGGGAGCACCTACTAATTTGGCTAAGCGACGTGCAATTTCCGTTTTCCCAACCCCAGTAGGACCAATCATTAAAATATTTTTAGGTGTTACCTCATCACGCAGTTGTTCATCTAACAAACTTCGACGGTAACGATTTCGGAGCGCAACCGCCACCGATCTCTTCGCCTGTTCTTGGCCGATAATATATTGATCTAACCGTTCTACGATTTGACGTGGTGTTAGCCGGTTTTGCATATCATCATCCTCCACTTTAAATTAAAGTTCTCACAGCTCTTCAATGACTAATTCATTATTGGTATAGACACATATTTCACCAGCAGTTTCTAACGCTGCTGTAGCAATGTCCTTTGCTGACAAATGTGGGGCATGCTTTTTGAGTACTCGACCTGCTGATAGCGCGTAATTTCCACCCGAGCCAATAGCTAAAACTCCATCATCAGGCTCAATCACTTCACCTGTTCCTGACACAAGTAACAAATGGGATTGGTCCATTACAATTAACATGGCTTCTAAACGTCTTAAAACTTTATCACTTCGCCATTCTTTTGCTAGTTCCACTGCCGCACGCTTTAAGTTCCCATTATATTCCTCAAGACGCCCTTCAAATTTTTCATACAATGTGAACGCATCGGCTACCGATCCTGCAAATCCTGCTAATACCTTTCCATGATAAATCTTTCTGACTTTTTTTGCTGTGTGTTTCATCACAACAGCATTCCCAAATGTTACTTGCCCATCTCCAGACATTGCACAGCGCCCATTATGTTGAACGGCAAAAATCGTCGTTGCATGAAAAGATTGTTCCATACAATCTCCTCCTTTCCAAGCCTTACGCTCTTGGGTGATGATTTCGATAGACTTCTTTTAATCGTTCTTTTGTTACATGAGTATAAATCTGCGTAGACGACAAATGCTCATGGCCTAACAACTCCTGAACCGCTCTTAAGTCAGCTCCTGCATTTAATAAGTGAGTTGCAAACGTGTGTCGTATTACATGTGGGCTTATATTTACAGTTAAAGATGTTTTATTAATCCTTTTTTTGAGCATTTCACGGATACTACGCGCCGTTAATCTACCGCCACGATAATTCAAAAACACTCCTCGTTCTTCTGTCTCCTGCGATTTTTTCAATAACTCTTTTCTTCCATCTAATAAATATGTATGTAAAGAGTCCAAAGCAAAACTCCCAATTGGAATAAATCGTTCTTTCCTACCTTTCCCGGTAACTAACAGCGTCCCAATAGAAAAATCAATATCAGAAATGTTCAGCTGCTCGCATTCACTCACACGAATGCCAGTCGCATACAACACTTCAAGAATTGCACGATCCCTTTGGTTCAGCGGACTTGTGCCAGCAAATGAGGTAAACAATTCCTCGAGTTCTTGTTCATAAAGGAACGTTGGTAATCGACTCGCTCCCTTTGGAATAGCAGTCATTACAAAAGGATTATCAACAATCCTTCCTTCTCTAACTAAAAACCGAAAAAAACTTCTGAGGCTTGAGACTTTTCGAGCAACAGTTTTTCTCGCGTATTGCTTTTCATGCAGCAAGGTTAAATACTTTCGTACGAATACATAAGAAACAGCAGCATAATCAAAAATTAAGTGCTGCTTCATAAACGTAAGGAAGTGATCTATATCTTTTTTGTAATTCATTATCGTATGTGGTGAACAGTTCTTTTCAACCTGTAAATAACGAACAAATGAATCCAGTTCTAAGCGAATCGCCTCATCGTTCAACTCAAATCACCTCTTTAGAGCCACTAAAGTCTATCATAATTCAATGACTCTGACAATAAAGTTTACAATTTATTCACAAAATTCTAAACCGACACAATGGTACATGTAGTGAGTTGTCATTTTCTTCCTTCTGTGACGAGGTTTTCCCTAGCGATAACAGTCAACATCCGCATTCATTGGTAGGAAATTGTCTGGACTTTCTGTTGTCATGCCTTTTGTCATACTTCCTAGTATGGTCGTCTCAGGTAAAGTTAAACCATTCAATCCCCATATCCACGAATAATTTTTTCAGCAACACCCTTTTTAAGTAAGTATGGGAACCAATCAAATAAACGTCCCTAATTAATTATCCTGGTGCAGTTGCCCAACGCCAGATTGGCGCTCATCGGTTGTGAGAACCTTCAAAATAACTTCCTTTATAGACACGATCTTTGCCACAATAAGTGTATCAATCAAAGAACCGACCGAACTTCCCCTCTGTTATCGGAAAATTAGGTAAGCTGCATCACCTTTATTATAAATTTAACGTAATTTCAAATAAAACCTTCGCACGACCAATGCTATCCATTTCAAAGGTCATTGCTGCAACCCACCGAAAATATAAATGACGGCTTCATTATCAACTAAACCAGAACTCGTTCCTCAGGTATGGTTGTTTATCAGCGTGAATAGTCTTCGGCAATATTGGAAATTCCTTTTGCCTTCAGTAGATCGATGCCGCTATTATCATAAACCATCACGTCTCACTGTTCAAGTAAAATGTAACGCTCGACTAGGAAGAAGCTAATTTGCCTCTTCCTTATAGTCACACGATGTACACTGTACATGGACACCTTTCTTTGTTTTCTTCTCAACCAGCAAGCTTTCACATTTTGGACACGGCCGGGCGATTGGTTTATCCCAAGAGACAAACTCACACTCAGGATAGCGGTCACAGCCATAAAATGTCCGACGCTTTTTACTTTTTCTTTCGACGATATTTCCTTCCTTACAATCGGGACATGTTACCCCAATTTGCTTCACAATTGCCTTCGTGTTTCTGCAATCTGGAAAGTTAGAGCAGGCCATAAACTTACCATATCGCCCCATTTTATAAACCATTTCGTGACCGCACTTTTCACAATCTTCTCCAGCAGGTTCGTCTTTAATTTCAACTTCTTTCATTTCCTCTTCGGCTACTTTTAATCGTTTTTCAAACCCTTGATAAAACTGATCGATAATTTCAATCCAGTTTTGGTTTCCCTCTTCAATATAGTCAAGGTCATTTTCCATTTTTGCAGTAAATTCAACGTCCATAATTTCAGGGAAGAATTCAACAATTAACTCTGAGACGATCTCTCCAAGCTCAGTTGGAACAAAACGTTTATCTTCTAAGGCGACATATCCGCGACGCTGAATCGTATCAAGCGTTGGCGCATATGTCGAAGGCCGTCCGATCCCTAACTCTTCCATCGTTTTTACGAGTCTTGCTTCAGTGTATCGCGGAGGTGGTTGGGTAAAGTGCTGATTGGGCGTAATTTCCTCTTTCTTCACTTTTGCTCCTTCTTCTAGGTCTGGTAAAAGGCGATCCTCTTCCTTTTTCCCATCATCATTGCCCTCCACATACACTTTCATAAACCCTTGGAATTTGACTTTTGAACCTGTCGCCCGAAACGTCACACCTTCATTTGTTAAGTCAACAGTCATTGTATCCATAACTGCTGGTGCCATTTCACTAGCGACGAGGCGCTCCCAAATGAGTTTGTAAAGGCGATACTGATCACGAGATAAATAATTTTTAAGCACTTTAGGATCCTTTAACACAGAGGTTGGCCGAATCGCCTCATGCGCATCTTGTGCTTTCTTATCTTTTTTGACGGCTCGTTTTCCTTGCCGAGCATACTCTTCGCCATACTGATCAACGATATACTGTTTCGTTTCTTCTTGGGCGGTTTCTGAGATTCGGGTAGAATCGGTACGCATATACGTAATTAACCCGACAGTACCTTCTTTTCCTAAATCAATTCCTTCATATAATTGTTGCGCGACCATCATTGTTTTTTTGGCACGAAAGTTTAACTTTCTCGCCGCTTCTTGTTGCAAAGATGATGTTGTAAACGGCGCTACCGGATTACGCTTTCGTTCTCGTTTCTTTACGGATTCGACTAAAAGCGTGTCTCCCTTAAGCCGCTGTAACACTTCATTTACTTCTTGTTCGGATTTTAACTCAACTTTCTTCCCATCTACTCCGTAAAATTTCGATTCAAAACTTTCTTTTCCAAGTGAAAGCTTTGCTTGAATGCTCCAATATTCTTCAGGTACAAAGGTTTGAATTTCCTTCTCTCGTTCGATAATCATTTTTACCGCTACGGATTGAACCCGACCTGCACTAAGGCCTTTTTTTACTTTTTTCCATAGTAAAGGACTAATATTGTAACCAACTAGCCGATCTAGAATACGACGTGCTTGTTGCGCATCAACTAAATCCATATTGATTTGACGTGGTTGTTTAAATGCACCCTTTATTGCATCCTTCGTAATTTCATTAAAAACAACGCGACACTTTGAATCTTCTTCAATATTTAAACTATGTGCTAAATGCCATGCAATCGCTTCCCCCTCACGATCGGGGTCAGCCGCCAGATAGATTTTCTTTACCTTTTTTGCAGCTGCTTTTAATTCTTTTAACACGGGGCCTTTACCACGGATCGTAATATATTTGGGGTTATATTCATTTTCAACATCGACACCCGTTTGACTTTTCGGTAAATCCCTTACATGTCCCATTGATGCCTTTACAATATATTTTTTACCTAAATATTTACCAATCGTTTTTGCCTTAGCGGGAGATTCAACGATTACTAAATAATCTGCCATATTTGTTTCCTCCCCCTTCAGAGATAATTTAAAAATCTTCCCTATTATTAAACAGACCTAAAGCTTTTGTCAAACATTAACTGAAAAATACCTTATTATTTGCATATTTGCCTATTTTTCTGGAATTAATTCGTTGACAATGTCAGTATCTGTCATAACCAATTTTGCCCCTTGTTGTATTAAACGATTTGTACCCATCGATCGTTCCTCTAATACTGAACCAGGCATAGCAAAGACTTCACGACCTTGTTCAAGTGCTTGATCCGCTGTAATTAGTGATCCACTCTTCTCTTTCGCTTCTACAATCAAGGTTCCTAAACTGAGACCACTAATGATACGATTTCGCACCGGAAACTGCCAACGTTGTGGTTTTTGGTGTGGTGGGTATTCGGAAAGTAACAAATGCTCACGTGATAGGTGGGCAGCTAATGATTGATTCTGCTTCGGATAAATATGAAAAAAACCTGAACCTAACACCGCGATTGTTCTCCCTTGTCCAACCAGTGCGAGCTTATGCGCATATGTGTCAATGCCGATCGCAAGCCCACTAATAATTGTCCAACCTTGTCCGATCAGAGGGGTTAGGATTTTTTTCATACTATGTAACCCATTGCTAGAAGGCTGCCTAGTTCCGACAACCGCTATTGTCAGCTGATGTTCGAGAAGTTGAAGGTCCCCCATACTATATAACACCCATGGTGGATCATAGATCTGTTTTAACAAGGTTGGGTAGGACTCATCAACAATTGTAATTGGAATAATATTCTTGCGTTCATACAAACTTAGCATAAATTGAATCGAATAGGAATGCAAATCTTCATAAAAGTATTGAGCATTCTCTGTTTTCATCTTAAATGTTTTCATCAACTCTGCTATGCCCATTGAATAGATCGATTGTAGTGTAGAATCGAATCGAACAAACCGTTGAATCGTTTTCCAACCAACACCGCGACAACTATGAATATGTATTAGCCTTTCTTTTGCCCCTTCCACCTCATCTACCCCCTATGATCATCATGAGAAAAAGCCCCCATTTCGGGGGCTTTTTGACCTATTTATGAGTTGTACACTTTTCTAATAGCCCTTTTTCCTTTAAAACAGAAATGAGTGTTTCACCCATGTCTGATGGAGTTGGAGCTACTTTTACGCCGCAGCTTTCAAGTGTTTTAATTTTTTCATCAGCAGTACCTTTACCACCAGAAATAATCGCACCAGCATGGCCCATACGTTTTCCTGGAGGTGCTGTTTGACCACCAATAAAGCCAACAACTGGTTTCTTCATATTTGCTTTAATCCACTCCGCTGCTTCTTCCTCAGCCGTTCCACCAATTTCACCAATCATAATTACTGCATACGTATCTTCATCTTCATTGAAAAGGTTCAATGTATCAATAAAGTCTGTCCCATTTACAGGGTCACCACCAATACCTACTGCAGAAGACTGACCAATACCTGCTGTAGATAATTGATGTACAGCCTCATACGTCAATGTACCTGAACGTGAAACTACACCTACATGACCTTTTTTATGAATGTATCCTGGCATAATACCAATTTTACATTCTTCAGGTGTAATGACACCTGGGCAGTTTGGTCCCACTAATCTTGTTTTCTTACCTTCCATGTAACGTTTCACATTAACCATATCCATAACTGGGATACCTTCTGTGATACAAATCGCTAAATCTAACTCTGCATCAACTGCTTCCATAATCGCATCAGCTGCAAATGCTGGTGGAACATAAATGACTGTCGCGTTTGCACCCGTTTCTTTCACTGCATCTTCAACAGTATTAAATACAGGAATACCCTCGATCTCTGTACCGCCTTTTCCTGGCGTTACACCTCCAACGATTTGTGTTCCGTATTCAACTGCTTGCTTTGTATGGAAGAGGCCTGTTGCCCCTGTAATCCCTTGAACAATTACTTTTGTATCTTTATTAATCAGGATACTCATTCTCCACGTCCCGCCTTTCCTATTTCACTAGAGATACGATTTTTTCTGCACCGTCAGCCATTGAATCAGCTGCAGTAATATTTAAACCAGACTCATTTAAAATCTTCTTACCTAAATCAACATTTGTTCCTTCAAGTCGAACAACTAAAGGGATTTCTAATCCCACTTCCTTCGTTGCTGCAACAACACCTTCAGCGATTACATCACATTTCATGATTCCACCGAAAATGTTAACAAAGATACCTTTTACGTTTTTATCTGAAAGGATAATTTTAAACGCTTCTGTAACTTTTTCAGCTGTCGCACCGCCCCCTACATCAAGGAAGTTAGCCGGGTCTCCATGATAATGTTTAATGATGTCCATCGTTGACATCGCAAGACCTGCACCATTAACCATACAACCGATGTTTCCATCAAGTGAGATATAGCTTAAGTCAAATTTAGAAGCTTCAATTTCCTTTGGATCTTCCTCATCAAGATCACGGAATTCTAAAATATCTTTTTGGCGATATAAGGCATTTGAATCGAAATTTAACTTCGCATCAAGAGCCATAACTTTCCCATCACCTGTTGTAACAAGTGGGTTAATTTCAGCAATTGAGCAATCTTTTTCAGCAAACACTTTATATAGACCCATCATAAATTTAACCGCTTGACCAACCAATTCTTTTGGAAGGTTGATATTAAATGCTAAACGGCGTGCTTGGAAGCCTTGAAGACCTACAGCAGGGTCAATAACTTCTTTGAAGATTTTTTCAGGAGTCGCTTCTGCCACTTCTTCAATTTCTGTACCGCCTTCTTCTGATGCCATCATGACGACACGAGATGTCGCACGATCAAGAACAAGACCGATGTAATATTCTTTTTGAATATCACAGCCTTCTTCAATTAGTAAGCGCTTTACCTCTTTACCTTCTGGACCTGTTTGGTGAGTTACAAGCGTCTTACCGAGAATTTCATCAGCGTATGTACGTACCTCATCAAGGTTTTTTGCAACCTTTACACCGCCAGCTTTCCCACGTCCACCAGCGTGAATTTGTGCCTTTACAACGCTTACATCTGAACCTAATTCTTTCGCCGCTTCTACTGCCTCATCAACAGAAAAAGCAACTTTACCGTTTGGAACAGCAACCCCATACTTACGAAGGAGTTCTTTTCCTTGATACTCATGGATATTCATTCTCTCTCCATCCTCCTATCAATTCCATACAATTTCTCATGCATGAGAACATGCATGTCTTTATAAACTATTCGCTATGTTTCAACAAATCCCTTTTTTTATTTTATTTTTTTATAAATTTTTTAATTTTTGTCGATTTTTTATTAAAGTTACTGAGATCTCAACAGTGAATAAGCTTCCAACGATAAAAAGAGAAGTAAGTACACACTCACTTCTCCTTACGTGTAGACTTTTTTATTGGTCTTGTCCCTGTCCAGGAATCATTTCCATAACTGACATTAATAGAAGGGTGCATAAACAAACTTTTTGGCGGCGTCACCTTTTCTTTAACCACGTCACACTCACCACTCTTGAACCAACCGATTTGTTCTAAGGGGGCATTTTCCATTTCAACCCAAAAGTCTCCTGACATAAGTGCTGGGTCTATGTTTTCGTCCCAATGATCGAGTGGCGTCTCCGGGTTGGGGTCAAAATCTCTCTTTTTTTTCATCGCTTAGCTGTCCTTACCTTCTTTCTCGTCTTCTGTTTGCATAAGAAGTTGCTTTGTCATATCTCTACTACTTGCATCCATTTCTTGGACCGACCGATACATACCAAATTCATGCGCAATTTCTTCCTTGTACGTGTTAAGAAAATCTTCTGTCCCTGGAACAAGTAGTAAGTTTTTCATAACCATTATAGAACCACTCCTTGTTATTGTTTTCGGTTGGTTCACAAATAGTATACCCAAATCATCGTTTCCTATCGTTAGCGGATGATTCAATATTTCTGTCGATCCGATAAATAAAAGCAAATACTTCAGCGACAATTTCATATAGCTCTGGTGGTATCGACTGGTTCAACTCTAACTGACTTAATAGTTGGACCAATGAGGGATCCTCTTGAACCGGAATCTGATGTTCATTTGCCAACCTGAGAATTTCTTTTGCAACCTCATTATGTCCTTTAGCTATAACTTTAGGAGCGTCCTGAATCGTCTCGTCATACCCGATGGCCACCGCTGTTGTTTTCTTACCATCTTTTTTCATACCCGTATATCCACCCCCTGATAATCAACCCTTTGATATGGATTATGTCGCTTGCCTTGTACTGGGGATTCTTTAATTTCCTTCCACGTTAACGAAGAAAGTTCAAACTGGCTTTCTTTTAATTTTTCTTTTAACAACGGTTGCATGCTTTCAAAAAGAAACGAAGGTCTTGGTTGCTCATTAAAAATTTGTAGCGTTACAACCTTGTTTTGAATTTGCATATCAACAATCGTTTCCTGTAATTGTTCGAGTTCCAAATAAAACAAAATCCGACAATGCTCCGGATCAATCTTTCCATCCTCCCGTTTACGCCCCTCCCATTGAACCGTCATGTTCGTCTGAAATTCTCCAAGTCGTAACGGGAGCTGCAAAGCAATCTGATGAAGCGGCCCCATTTGATCAACGGCTAACAGCTGTTGCCCAGTCATCCGCTGTAAAATCGCCTCTGCACGATCTTTAATGGATTGCGGAAGATCCATTTGCTGTGCTTGAAGAAGTAGCTGCTTAAGATGGTTTGGAACTGGTGGTTGTTCATTGCCCCCTTTTTGCTGACCTTGAAATAGCTGCAATAGCTCATTTTCATATTGTATACCTAAACTGCTAACCAACCGTGCTAATTGTAAGGCGATTTGCGATCTTCCTTCTTCCGCAACTGACTCATTGGGCACAGACATCTGAAGCATGTTTACCATCACCTGCTTTTCAGATGCCTGTAACTGTTGATACTGTCCAAAGAGTGATCTAAGCCGCTCGGTCATTAGACTGGGTTGCGCCTTGGGATTCAACAAAGATAGTAACTGCTGTAAGCGCTCCTGACCTACAGCCGTCTCCGACTGGCTTACTCTTGGAATTAGCAACTCAAATAAGGTCTTCGCCTCTATTGAGCCAAGATTTAAGTTACCGGTGTGCTGGTTAGCTAAGAAAGGCCATAATTGTTCAACGACGTTGCGGTTATTCGGATGAATGACTGCTTGTTTAAACTGCTCATAGACCTGCTCTTTCGTAGAGTTAGGATCGATCAACCCAACACGCTTCAATAGCTGATGCGCCCCCTCATGAGCAATCGGATCTTGATGCTGTGCAAACATGGCTAGCAAATGCCCCATGTTCTGTCCACCCTGCGGTACAACCGTCTGTTGAAAGTGTTTGCGCAACGCCTCTAGAAAGATACTCGTTTGTCCACTCTGTGAATGGCTCGTTGCTTCCTTCATAAGAGAAGACAACTGCTCCGCAAGAGGCTCTCCATATTGGACCGCACGCATCGCCTGAAAGGTTTCGAGCGTTAACGGCAAATTTCGCTGCAAAAGCGACTTTAACACCTCGATACCATGTTTGTCTCCTGCACTCGCTTGTCTAAGCAACGCAGCCCCCTGACTAATATCTTCTTTCGTAAAGGGTACTTGTTCTGCCGCTAATTGGCGCACGAGTAATTCATTCGTTTTCGTCGCAGCTAAACCAAATTGTTGTAATACATGTAAAGCAGAATTCTGAGAAGTGGACGCTTGTCCCCGGACTGTATTATCATCAAGCACTTGTAGACGTGGAATCCCCTCATCCGATTCCACTTGAAACCAATACGTTTTCCCAGCCGTTAACGCTACTTGCAGTTTAGCTGTTAATGATAACTGACCGATTCGAAGAGCAGCTAATTGATGTGGGAAGAACTTTTGAATCTGCCCTTGGAACACTTGTCCCGGCTTTAACTGTATAGATTTCGCTTGTGATGATTGTACGTTTCTTCCATATAAAGAATCGACTGTAATCATAGTGCCCCCCCTATTTACAACATCAATTTCAGGCATCGTCTTTCAACGGCCGGAACGATAATCGATGTTCAGGTGTTACGCCAAATTGTTCAATCGCATCTAAATGTTCTTTCGTACCATAGCCCATATGTTTCTCAAAATGATAGGCAGGGTATGTTCTTGCTAGCTTTTCCATATAGCGATCACGTGTTACCTTCGCAATGACTGAACTCGCTGCAATCGATATACTTTTTTGATCACCTTTTACAAGTGAAGTTTGCGGAAGCGGCGTAGATAGATCCATCGCATCGATTAGCAAATGCTCAGGACAAACGGCTAACTGCTGTACAGCGTCATTCATGGCCTTTTTTGTTGCTTGATAGATGTTAATCTCATCAATCTCTTTTGCAGAAACTACACCGATTCCTGTAGCAATAGCCTTATCGACAATTTGTTCGTAAAACTGTTCACGAATTAACTTGGATAACTTTTTAGAATCCGTTAACCCTAATAAATAAAAATCTTTTGGTAATATTACAGCAGCCGCCACTACAGGACCAGCAAGCGGTCCACGCCCTACCTCATCAATACCAGCGATATAGACAGTACCCTGCTTGCGAAGTGCAAATTCGTATGTACTCATCTCTTCAAATTGTGTTCGTAATTGTTGCTGTTTTTCCTGCTCACGATGATACTTTTGTAACAGTTTTTGCACCCCTTTACGTTCGTCTTGCGCGAGTTGCTCGACCAACTCTTGGGTACGTTTATGCTGCTTTTCTTCAAATAGGATTTCTTTAATCTCTTTGATTGCGTATGTTTTCATTGTTTCTCCCCACTAACTCCTTCTCCTCATTTATCTATTATATCGGCATAACCTTCTTAATTATGAATGATTAAGCTTAAAAATAACACCTTTAAACAACTTCTCCTACTCCAGTGTACTACCCTCATACTCCAATCTAAGGCGGTGCGAGTAAGCTTTCTTCTATGATTTCTCCTCATTGCTGGCGCACTCCGCCCCTTTACCAACAAAAAAAACACACGAACCATGTTCGCGTGCCCTTTTTACTCATAATCACTTGGACGCTCTAATGATAGTCGCCCTAACTTACCCGCTCGTAGTTCACGAAGAATAATCTCAGCTGCTTTATCATAATCAATATAACCACCACTCAGAAGACACCCTCGTTTTTTTCCGATATCATCGTATAGTTGCAAGGCATCTTCAGGAATCTCCTCAAGCTTATAGCGTTCCTTGATGCGCTCAGGATAATGAACCTTTAAATAGCGCAGGGCAAAGAGTGCAATTTCTTGAAAGTCTAAAAGCTCATCCTTAATCGCTCCTGTGGCAGCTAATCGAAAGCCTGTCGTCTGATCTTCAAACTTCGGCCATAAAATTCCAGGCGTATCTAATAGCTCCATTTCTTTGCCAACTTTGATCCATTGTTGTTGTTTTGTCACACCTGGTCGGTCGCCCGTTTTTGCAATTTTTTTAACAGCTAAACGGTTGATTAATGTCGACTTTCCGACGTTCGGAATTCCTAATATCAAGGCTCGAATCGCTCTAGGTTTCATCCCCTTCGATTTTAACTTATCTAAAAGCGGTTTTGCTAACTCTTTTGCTGCACCAGGAATTTCCCTGGCACCCTTACCTGTTTGTGAATCAATCGCTAACACTTTACTCCCCTGATCTTCAAAATACGCGGACCATTCATCCGTTATTTTTGGATCCGCTAAATCCGCTTTATTTAATAGCACTAGTCGTGGTTTATGGGAGACGATCTCATCAATCATCGGGTTGCGAGAGGAAAGCGGTACTCGCGCATCTAACAACTCGATGACGACATCAATCATTTTTAATTTTTCCGTCACTTCTCGACGGGCTTTTGCCATATGTCCTGGAAACCATTGAATAGTCACAACCAACACCTACCTTGCTATACGTATTTCTGACATGGGCCAGAAAACGAGATTTGCTTTGCCGACAACCTCATCATACGGAATCGTTCCAATGTTGCGGCTATCCTTACTGTGACGTCGATTATCCCCAAGAACGAACACATGTCCTTCTGGAACAACCTCTTCACCAGTCACTTCTTCTAACGTAAAATTTTGCGTTAATAACCCCTCACCATCGAGATCAGCCTTTAATGCATCAAGATATGGCTCTTCGACAGGCTCTCCGTTAATATAAAGAATATCATCTTCATAGGCAATTGAATCACCTGGTAAACCGATGACCCTTTTGATATAATCCTTGTCTGCTGTTGCATGAAAGACAACAACATCAAACCGACTAGGGTCTGAGATACGATAACCAATTTTATTTACAATTAATCGGTCTTGATCTTGGAGCGTCGGCATCATTGATTGACCTTCAACAATAATCGGCGCAAATAAAAAATAACGTATGACAACTGCTAATAAAAGCGCAACGACTAACGCTTTTGTCCACTCAAACCATTCACTTTTTCCTTTAGCCATCACGACTCCTCCAACCATAGAATTTAACAATCAACTAGAGGCTATACTAATCCCATAGCCTACATTATTTTACCATATGTAGTCTAAAAAAAGGAGCTTGCTACACAAGCTCCTTTCTTTTTCAGTATTATCGGATCTCTTTAATACGAGCCGCTTTACCACGAAGCGCACGTAAGTAGTATAGTTTAGCACGACGTACTTTACCGCGACGCTTCACTTCAATCTTATCGATTTTCGGTGAATGTAATGGGAATGTACGTTCAACACCTACACCGTAAGAAATCTTTCTAGCTGTAAACGTTTCACTGACACCAGATCCACGACGCTTAATTACAACGCCTTCGAATACCTGGATACGCTCACGAGTCCCCTCAACAACTTTCACGTGGATACGTACAGTATCCCCCGGACGAAATGATGGAAGGTCAGCTTTTAATTGATCCTTAGTAATTTCACGGATAATGTTGTTCATCGTATAATTCCCCTCCTTCCGTACAGATGCTCTTGCAGTTCATCTACAGCGGAACATCGTAATAGATGGCCAAGACCACAAAGAATATAATAACATAACGACAAATGAAGTACAAGGATGGTTTTTAAATAACCTTCACTACTTCATAAGTTTTTTTAGTGATGACCTTTAATTAACTACCTTACTCTCTCTCACGATCACTTTCAAACTCTTTTAACCATTGTTTTTCCTGACCTGTTAACGAGCGCTCCTCAAGTAAGTCCGGTCTTCTTTGGAACGTTCTTCGCAACGCTTGTTTGTGTCTCCACTCATTAATATTTTTGTGATGACCAGACAATAGTACATCTGGAACTTTCAAACCTCGAAATTCAGCTGGACGCGTATAATGTGGGTGCTCTAACAATCCAGTACTAAACGAGTCCGTTACCGCCGACTCATCATTACCTAAGACACTAGGTAGTAGACGTGTTACGCTATCAGTGATCACCATCGCTCCTAATTCTCCACCGGTTAATACATAATCACCAATCGAGATTTCGTCAGTAATTAACTGTTCGCGAATCCTTTCATCATAGCCTTCATAGTGACCACAAAGCATAATTAAGTGATCTTCCCTAGCAAACTCTTCAGCTTTTGCTTGTGTGTAACGCTCCCCTTGAGGGCAAAGTAAGATCACGCGTGGCTTCGTGTTTTTTTCGGCTGTTAAGTGTTCAACCGCATCAAAAAGCGGTTGCGGGCTTAAAACCATGCCTGCACCGCCGCCATACGGATAGTCATCAACCTTTTTATGTTTATTCGACGAAAACTCTCGAAAATCGATGACATTGTAAGAAACTGCACCCTTTTCCTGAGCTTGTTTTAAAATTGAATGACCAAAAACACCGGAAAACATTTCTGGAAATAACGAAAGAATGTCAATTTTCATCTTTTACTCTAACCCTTCCATCAAATGAATCGTAATGATCTTTTCAGCAACGTTAACATCCTTCACGACATCAGAGATGTATGGAACCAAAAGATCTTTCCCACGATTCTTGCGTTGCACCACCCAAACATCATTCGCACCAGGAGATAATATTTCTTTGACCTTCCCAATCGTTTCTCCTTTTTCGTCGACTACAGCACTTCCAATGATTTCATGATAATAGAACTCGTCTTCGTCTAACTCACCTAATTGCTCTTCAGATACTTTTAATAAGGCACCTTTGAATGATTCTACTTCATTGATATTGTGATAGCCTTCAAACGTTACTAGATCGAAATTTTTATGCTTGCGATGAGATGCAACGACGAGCGGAATGCGTTCATCTGTATTTTGTTGCTCTAAATACAAGGTTGCTCCAATTGCAAAACGCTCCTCTTCAAAATCTGTTGTGGCAATGACACGAACTTCTCCTCTTACACCATGAGTGTTTACGATTTTTCCTACTTTAAACCATTTTGTCATCATTAGACCTTCCTTTACGAATTTCATGGACAATTCCGTCTTTTATGATAATCTCTTGACCTGATACAACGTCATCCCAACGATCACCAACGTTAACTTCAATCATGGAGTCGATCGATCCATCGTTTATTTCTATTCCTATTTGTAATCTGTTCAGTTGTTCTCTTTTAAATTCAATCGCTTTTAACTTCTCTTTTCGTTTGTGAATTTCATATTGAAAGCTTTCCTTTACTTCTCGCTGTTTATGGATGCTAGTTGTATCATTTTTAAGCTTTTTATGTAATTGAAATGTTAATTGCTCAATCTCCCTCTCCGCTTGCTTGTACTCTTCGGCCAGCTGATCAAGCAGTCGTTGCTTTCGTGTTTCAGTTAAGATTTGTTTAATAACTACAGGTTTGATCACATTCATTGTCTACCCCCAAACCACTTTTTAGACAACCTTATTACTACTATAAACGATTTATACAACGAAAAAAAGGGAGAGGCTATCCCTCACCCTTTCATTTCAAGATTAAACAATATCAATTCGAACGCGTTTGTTTTGATTCGTTGCTGCCGCATAAGCAACAGAACGAATGGCCTTAACAATACGCCCTTGCTTTCCAATCACTTTACCTTTATCTTCGGCATCGACAGAAAGCGCAACTGTTATCATTTGTTCATCGACAGTTTCAGTCACATGAACAGCTTCGGGATGATCGACAAGAGCCTTTGCAATACACTCAATTAACTCTTTCATAGTCTGTCCCCTTAATCACGTAGTCTTTACGACTTACTTTTGATTTTTTGCGTTGTGTAGCTTTTCCATTAGACCAGCTTCAGAGAAAAGGTTACGAACTGTATCAGATGGTTTTGCACCGTCTAACATCCATTGTAATGCTTTCTCTTCTTCAATTTTCACTTGAGCTGGTTGAGATAGTGGATTATATGTTCCAATCTCCTCAATGAAACGACCATCACGCGGAGAGCGAGAGTCTGCTACTACTAAACGATAGAATGGGGCTTTCTTAGAACCCATACGCTTTAAACGAATTTTTACTGCCATTCGTTGACACCTCCAAATTTAATTACACAATTATTTATAATATAATAATTTCTACTAGTAATCAACTAGTAAAATTTGAAACCTACATAAATGGTAGCTTGAAACCACCTTTGCCTTTTTTCTTACCTTTGCCCATGTTCGTCATTTGCTTCATCATCTTTTTCATATCCTCAAATTGCTTCAGCAATCGGTTGACATCTTGAATCGATGTACCGCTTCCTTTTGCAATTCGTCGTCTACGACTTGCATTGATGATACTAGGGTCTGTTTTCTCAGCCTTTGTCATTGAGCGCACAATCGCCTCTACCCGACTAATTTGCTTGTCATCAAGCTGAAGATTTTTCATGCCTTTCATTTTGTTCATGCCAGGCATCATTCCTAAAATTTCATCGAGCGGACCCATATTGCGAACTTGATCTAACTGTTCTAGAAAATCATCAAACGTCAGGTCCATCGTACGCATTTTCTTCTCAAGCTCACGAGCTTTTTCTTCATCGACATTGGTTTGTGCTTTCTCAATTAAGGTAAGAACATCACCCATTCCCAAGATCCTCGATGCCATCCGCTCAGGATGGAACGGTTCGAGTTGGTCGATCTTCTCCCCCATACCGGCAAACTTAATTGGTGTGTTTGTCACAGCTTTGACAGATAAAGCCGCACCACCACGTGTATCCCCATCAAGCTTGGTCAACACAACACCTGTAATGTCGAGCTGCTCATGGAAGCTTTCTGCAACATTGACAGCATCTTGACCTGTCATCGCATCAACGACAAGAAGCGTTTCATCAGGATTCGCAATATCTTTCACTTGCTGTAACTCATCCATTAATTCTTCATCAATATGGAGACGACCTGCTGTATCAATAATGACGTAATCATGATGATCTTCCTTTGCCTTTTCAATCGCTTGCTTTGCGATTTCGACTGGGCTCACTTGGTTACCAAGCGAGAAGACAGGCATATTCAATTGTTTCCCTAATGTTTCTAACTGATTGATCGCAGCAGGGCGATAAATATCTGCTGCCACTAACATCGGATTGCGGTTTTGGCTTTTACGAAGATGATTGGCAAGCTTGGCTGTTGTCGTTGTCTTCCCAGCCCCTTGCAACCCCACCATCATAAGTACGGTCGGAGGCTTGTTGGCAACAGCAACCTTACTTTGTTCGCCACCCATTAATTCCGTTAACTCTTCGTTAACGACTTTAATGACTTGTTGGCCTGGTGTTAAACTTTTTAGTACTTCTTGTCCTACGGCTCGTTCTTTAACAGCAGAAACAAACTGTTTAACAACCTTAAAGTTAACGTCAGCCTCTAACAAGGCAAGGCGAACCTCGCGCATCATCTCTTTTACATCAGCTTCTGTTACTTTCCCTTTTCCGCGAATCTTCGTTAATGTATTTTGCAATCGCTCCGCTAAACCTTCAAATGCCATAGTCGTCGCCTCCTACTCTAATTTCTCAAGAGAATCTATAAGCTCAAACATCTCTTCAGGAGTCGCTTTTTGATCACGTATAGCTGTTTTTAACGTTGAAATAAGCCGCGAACGGTCCTCAAACTTTTTAAATAAGGAAAGCTTGTGTTCATACTCTTCAAGCATCGCTTCAGTTCGCTTAATATTATCATAAACAGCTTGACGGCTAACCTCATATTGGTCGGCAATTTCTCCAAGGGAATAATCATCTAAATAATAGAGCGACATATATTTACGTTGCTTGGATGTGAGGAGTGGTTGATAAAAATCAAATAGATAATTCATTCGCAATGTTTTATCTAACACAAAACCAACTCCTTGTTAAGTGAATTCCCTTTACGAATAAACATACTACACGAAACAAAACAAAGTGTCAAGTTTTTTTCTTAACATAACGATTCTTCCTAAATGAGAGGGTGTGTCTCATTCAACTCGAACTTATTTTTCCTTCTCCTCTTCTTCTTCTTCTTCTTCTTCTTCTTCTTCTTCTTCCGCAGCTTCCAATATTTCTTTAAACAATCCAAATACAAATTGCTCAGCGTCAAATTCTTGAAGGTCATCCATTTTCTCACCAAGTCCTACCAATTTGACTGGTATGTCTAACTCATGACGAATCGCCAGCACAATTCCACCCTTAGCTGTTCCGTCTAATTTTGTTAGCACAATTCCTGAAACATCTGTTGCTTCACCAAATGTTTTCGCCTGTGACATCGCATTTTGTCCTGTTGTTGCATCGAGCACAAGTAATACTTCATGTGGGGCACCAGGAACCTCACGTTCAATCACGCGCTTGACCTTTTCTAACTCTTTCATTAAATTCACTTTATTTTGTAATCGTCCAGCTGTATCACAAAGGAGGACATCTGCCCCACGTGATTTGGCAGCTTGAACTGCATCATACATAACCGCAGCTGGGTCTGAGCCGGCTTGTTGTTTAATGACATCGACGCCAACACGGTCACCCCAAACCTCAAGCTGTTCAATCGCACCGGCACGGAAAGTATCACCAGCCGCTAGGACAACAGACTTGCCTTCCGACTTAAACTTGTGAGCCATTTTTCCGATCGTCGTCGTTTTCCCAACGCCATTAACGCCAACAAATAAAATCACCGTCATCTCATCTGTCTGTATATTTAACCTGTTATCATCATCTTCTTTTTGCAATAATTCTGCTAGCTTCTCAGAGATCAACGGTTGGATATCTTGTGAGTCTTTGATATTTCTGACTTTTGCTTCTGACTTCAGCTCATCAATTAAATCCATGACCGTAGTCACTCCAACATCAGCACTAATTAACAACTCTTCAAGTTCTTCAAAAAATTCTTCATCAACCGTACGGTAACGGCTAACGAGCTCATTCATCTTCCCTACAAAAGAGTCGCGTGTTTTCTCTAGTCCTGTTTTAAACTTCTCCGTCACTGTTTCTGTCTGGTTTGTAATTTTATCTTTTAATTTTTTGAAAAAGCTCATCTTTTTACCTCCTAATTTTTGCGATTATTACAGGCCGCACGCTCATCCAGGCGCTGTTATCCCTCGACTAACTCTTCGGTGTCTTCAAGGCGGACCGAAACAAGCCTTGAAACACCAGATTCCTGCATCGTAACCCCATAAAGTACATCTGCCTCTTCCATCGTCCCTTTGCGATGAGTAATTACGATAAATTGTGTCTCTTTACTAAACTCTTTTAAGTAGTTTGCAAATCGGACGACATTCGCTTCATCTAACGCTGCTTCAACTTCATCTAGAACACAAAATGGAACTGGCCTTACTTTTAAAATGGCAAATAACAAGGCAATCGCCGTCAGCGCTCGCTCGCCCCCTGATAATAGCGCAAGATGCTGCAACTTCTTTCCTGGTGGACGTGCGACAATATCGACCCCTGTATTGAGCATTGTCTCGGGGTTCGTTAATACGAGATCCGCCTCACCGCCACCAAACAGCTCCTTAAATACCACTTGAAACTGAGCACGAATTTGCACAAACGTTTCTTCAAATCGCTTTGTCATCTCTTCATCCATCTCTGCAATGACGCGATAGAGTGTTTCCTTGGCCTCTTGCAAATCTGCTTGCTGCTCGGTTAAAAATTCATACCGCTCATAAATGCGATCATATTCATCAATCGCTCCTAGATTTACCGTTCCAAGTTCTTCAATTGCAAGCTTAATTAACTTCACTTTCATTCGCGCCTCTTTGGCATCAACTGTTAATGGATATTGCTGTTTAGCTGCTTCATAACTAAGTTCGTATTCTTCCCGAAGGTGGGAGAAACGGTTTTCTAGCTCGACATCGAGACGATTGACGCTCACTTCCTGCTCACGAATCTCATGTTCAATCACTTTTAACTGCTTCGACAGCTCTTTTAACTCACGGTCATGGTCGTCTACTTCATTTTGTAAATACAAGCGCTGTTGTCGTTTGCCTGCAATCGTTTCAACTGTTTCATTTTTACGTTTACGACTTTCATTGATCAGATCATCAAGCGACTCTTCACCTGAAGCATTTGAAGTCATTTCTTGTTCGAGTAGACTGAACTCTTCCTCATTCTCTTGTAAAAGCTCAACCGTATCTTTATACTCTTTTGTTAATCTTAGCACTGTCTGATTTTGGTTGGCAAAACGTTCTTCAATTTTTGCGTATTCAACCTTGATTTCGGTGACTGCCGCTTGTAACTCTTCCTTTGATGTTTGTTGGCGCTTCTTCTTTTCCGTAAGGTCATCAACATCTTTTTCTAGTTGCCCAGCAAGATCATTCACCCGCTCTAACTCGCCTTGAAGTTGCTCTAGTCGCATAGTCATGCGGTCTTGCTCAGCTTGATCATTCTCTTTATTACGATCATATAGACTCAGTCGTTCGTTTACATTTCTTACTTCAACCTCAACTTCACGAAGATCCGATTTTGTTTGTTGCTCTTGATTCCTTGCCTCTTCACCTCGTTGCCTCATGTCTTCGAGTGTCTGTTCACTCGCTTTTATCTCTTCTTTTTCCCTTTTCACTTGTTGTTCAAGCGTTGATGTTTTTTCTTCCATATCAGTAAGCTTGGCTGTTAATGTTTCTAACTCACGTTGCCTTCCTAATAAAGCATTGCTCTTCTGTTTAATACTCCCCCCCGTCATCGACCCACCAGGGTTAACGACGTCACCTTCTAAGGTAACAATCCGGTAGCGATAACGTAACTCTCGAGCAAGGGCATTCGCTCCTTGTAAATCTGTAGCAATCACAACATGCCCGAGTAAGTTTTTTATCACTTGAGCATAGCGGTCATCATATGAAATAAGTTCAGCAGCAACCCCAACAAAAGCAGGATGGTCCTGAATGAGACTGAGTTGTTCTCTACCAATTGACCTCGCTTTAATCGCTGTTAACGGTAAAAAAGTAGCGCGTCCAAAACGGTTTTTCTTTAGAAATTGAATCGCACGCCTTCCATCTTCCTCAGCCGTGACCACAATGTGCTGCGTCGCCCCACCGAGAGCAATTTCCAGTGCAGTTTCATACTGTTTTGGAGTCTTGACTAATTCAGCGATCGCGCCTTCAATCCCTGAAAGCTTATCTCCTCTAGCTTTTAAAATTTCTTTTACTCCTTGAAAGAAGCCAGAAAAGTCTGCTTGCATCTCTTCTAATACATCTTTTCGTGAGCGAACTTGCTGGATGTACTGGTACGCTTCATATAATTGCTTTTCTTTCTTTTGCCATGCAGTCTGCTTTTTTTCAAGCTCTATTTTGAGGTGGCGAAACGCCGTCACTTGTTCATCAACTACACGTTGGTGATCGGATAACCGCTGTTCTAGTTTGGCTTTTTTTTCATGGACTGATTTCCTAAGTGCTAACAAACTTTCATTATCATCGTCTAAGCGCTCATTTTTTTGTTTTTGTTGTGTTAATTGATCTTGTAAATAACGAATTTCATTACGGAGCGAGGCTTGTTCATTAACAACTTCAATGTAATCAGACTTTAAACGGTCTAATTCCGCCTCAAGGTCTTGCCCTGCAATCGTTAATTCTGATTCCTTTTCACCAAGCTCTTGCTTTGTCAAAGCAAGCTTCTCTTTTTCATCCGCTAATGTCGCTTCTTCTCTATCAAGTAGAGACTTCAAATCTGTGCGCTTCTCTCTTAGCTCCTTAATATTTTCAATTAGAGCGTCACGGTTTTGATGAAAGTTCTTTTTCCTTTCCTTCAAAACCTCTTTTTTTCCCTCTGTTTTTTCGAGCGCCTCACTCGCAGAAAGCAGCTGTTCTTGAAGCTGACTAACTTGTTTATCTAGCGCTTCAATGTCTGTCCGTTTACTTTCAACTTTCGCTTCCTCAGCTGTTATTTGCGAGGATAGCTTGATTTTTTTATCTTCTAAATCCTCAAGTGATTGTCGTTTTTGCTCCCATGTTTGATGTAGCTCTGTGATTTCATGCACCATTAAAGCCACTTCAATTTCTTTCAATTCTGCTTTTTTCTCAAGATAATCTCGGGCGACTGATGCCTGGATCTGAAGTGGCTCAATTTGCCCTTCAAGTTCATGTAAAATATCTTCTACTCGGTATAAGTTTTCTTGTGTTTCCGCTAACTTTCGCTCCGCCTTTGTTTTACGTGTTTTATACTTCAACACACCTGCGGCTTCTTCAAAAATTACGCGTCGTTCCTCAGCCTTACTGCTTAATATCTCTTCAACTTTTCCTTGACCAATAATTGAATACGCTTCCCGACCAAGGCCTGAATCCATAAATAAATCAACAATATCCTTTAAACGGCACGTCTGTTTATTAATTAAATATTCACTATCACCAGAGCGATAGATACGTCGTGTCACACTGACTTCGCTATAATCAATCGCTAAGTGTTGATCCTCATTATCTAATACGAGCGAAATCTCCGCGAAATTCACTGGCTTTCGAGAGTCACTACCAGCAAAGATAATATCTTCCATTTTAGAACCACGCAGTGATTTGGCTGATTGCTCTCCAAGCACCCAGCGGATCCCATCAGAAATATTACTCTTCCCGCTTCCGTTCGGTCCAACAACAGCTGTAACTCCACGAACAAAGTCGACCGACACACGCTCTGCAAAAGATTTAAACCCTACAATTTCTAAACGTTTGAGGAACATGATTTTTCCCCCTAAATCTTAATAACAACTTATCTATTTTATCACAAAACAATTCTGACGCGAGGTAAATATGTAGCAAACCCCCGATTCGCTCTTTCATCGAAAGTAAATCATGGTACAATAAGAGTAGTACGACTTAAGCTTTGTACAAAGAAAGGATGTTTCGATGAATTTAACTGAACAGAGCCGGGAAAATATTGAATATATGATTAATGAAATCATAAAAAAATTACAGGTCGTTAACGCAGGTGCGATGAAAGCAGAGAGCTTTGACACTGACGCATACGAAGACTTAAAAGACATCTATGAAATGGTAATGAGCAAGTCATCATTTAGTGTCAGTGAAATGGATGCGATCGTCTCTGAATTAGGCCGCCTCCGTAAGTAGTTCATTCCATACGGCAAACAGTGCAAAAAATGATTCCCAACATACACATGTATGAGCGGGAATCATTTTTTTTGGATCCTAACTTTTTCCCTCGCTAATGCGAATTAAAGCTTGCTGGGCTGCGTGCTGTTCAGCCTCTTTCTTCGATCGTCCTGACCCTTTCCCTAAGCTTCGATCATTTAGCATCACTTCTGACACAAACTCTCGACTGTGAGCAGGACCGCGTTCTTGTACAATCTCATAATGAACTTGTCCCATGTTATCTCGTTGGACGAACTCTTGCAATTGACTTTTAAAATCCATCATATGAGAAAAAGCACCCTCATTTATTTTGGGATAAACCGTCTGATTTAAAAACTTGTAAACAGCATCTAGCCCTTGGTCTAGATACAAGGCACCGATAAACGACTCGAACACATCTGCAAGTAAAGCAGGGCGTTCTCTGCCTCCCGTCATTTCTTCTCCTTTCCCAAGTAAAACAAGTTTACCAAACGACAGTTCATTGGCTAAATTGGCTAGCGATGCCTCACAAACGATAGCTGCTCGAAGTTTTGTCATATCCCCTTCGCTCATCGTTTCAAATTTCTTATATAAATACTGTGAAACCGCTAATTCCAAAACAGCATCCCCCAAAAACTCGAGCCGTTCATTATCATGAAACGGACGGATACGATGCTCATTCACATAGGATGAATGAGTAAAAGCCTGAATTAATAACTTTTCCTTATGAAAGGATAGCCCAATACGTGATAACATTTGCTCAAATCTTTGCTTTTGGTTTGTACTTAACGTTACTTTACGCACGTGTCTTCTTCTCTCACTAGTTAATACTCGTTTTCGATTATTTCTTGAAGAGTGTGGCATTGGGACCTCCAAAACTATTGAACACAGTTCAGTTTAAATTAATTTTCATATCCATGAACGTATACAACTAAACGAGAACGTGTCATCCTCCTATTATTATACCAAAAGAAAACCAAATCATCATGTAAATCAAGTCCCACATCCATCGATATGGGACTTGAAGTGAAACTACTGTTGATTGTTTATGTAGTCTACTACATCCGAAACAGTAGAGATCTTTTCCGCTTCTTCATCAGAAATTTCTAAGTCGAACTCATCTTCTAATTCCATAACAAGCTCAACAACATCTAATGAATCTGCACCTAAGTCGTCTTTAAAAGAAGCTTCAGGTTTCACCTCTGCTTCATCAACACCTAGACGATCGACAATAATCTTTGACACACGAGCTAAAGTATCAGCCATTTTCGATTCACCTCCTCTCAAGAATTCACCCTCAAAACATTATAGGGGATTTCACGCAAAAAAACTAGCTTATTTTGATGAACCTTTAGTGTATCCAAGATTCATCTATCCTACATCACCATACCACCATCGACATGAAGGGTTTGTCCTGTCATATAACGACTATCTTCAGATACTAAAAACCGAATGACAGAGGCTACTTCTTCAGGTTGGCCGAGCTTTGCAAGCGGAATTTGCTTAAGCATTTCAGCTTTTACATCTTCATTTAGTTCATCAGTCATATCTGTTTCAATAAACCCAGGGGCTACTGCATTGACCGTAATATTACGATTCGCCAACTCACGAGCCATCGTTTTCGTCAATCCAATGACCCCTGCCTTTGCTGCCACATAATTCGCTTGACCAGCGTTCCCTAAGACACCAACGACAGAGGCAACATTAACAATACGCCCTGAGCGTTGTTTCATCATCTGTCTAGTAACCGCTTTTGAGCAGTTAAAAACACCTTTTAAGTTTGTATCAATGACTGAATCCCAATCTTCCTCTTTCATACGCATGATCAAATTATCACGAGTAATTCCAGCATTGTTTACTAAAATATCTAACGAACCAAATGCAGAAATGACTTCCTTCACCATTTGTTGTGTCGCATTCGCATCAGCAACATCAGCTTGAATAGCAAAAGCCTCAACTCCTAATTGCTTTACTTCTTCAACAACGGCTTCCGCTCGTTCTTGACTGCCCGCATAGTTGATCGCAACATTCGCTCCGTTTTTAGCCAATTCAAGCGCAATCGCACGCCCAATTCCACGGGATGCTCCTGTCACTAGGGCTGCCTTACCTGATAACATCTACATCTCTCCTTTTAGCTTCTCGATCATTTTTGTTAAGCTTTCCCGATCACTGACAGCAAATACTGTTGCGCGTCGTTGGACTTTTCGTACAAGACCACTCAAGACATTACCAGATCCGACCTCGATAAATGTATCAACACCAAGGTCCATTAAACGACGAACAGTATCTTCCCATAGAACCGGTGAATACACTTGTTCAATCAACTTTTCACGAATAAGACCTGCATCTGTCACTTCTTTTGCATCAACATTAGCCACTACTGGCACCTTGGCATCCTCAATCGTTACGTTTGTCAGAACATCTGACAACTTCTCAGCAGCAGGCTTCATTAATGCAGAGTGAAACGGACCACTAACTTGAAGTGGAATCACACGTTTTGCTCCTGCCTCTTTTGCCTGATCAGATGCCTGCTTGACCCCTTCAGCTGTACCAGAGATGACAATTTGGCCCGGGCAATTCAAATTGGCAAGCTGGACAGAATCCCCTGATTCAGTTACCTCATTTGTGATCGCCTCGAGCGGTTCTCGTTCCATGCCCAGAATCGCTGCCATCGCACCAACACCAGCCGGAACAGCCTCTTCCATAAATAGCCCACGTTGTCTAACAGCATAAACCGCATCTTCAAACGATAATGCCCCTGCCGAGACAAGCGCACTGTATTCACCTAAGCTATGGCCAGCCACATAGTCAGGTGTAATCTCATAGTCTTCGAGTGCTTTTAAAACAGCAACGCTCATCGTCAGTAGAGCTGGTTGTGTATTTTCGGTTAATTTTAATGTGTCTTCAGGCCCATTAAAAATAACATCTGATAATGAAAATCCTAACCGTTCGTCGGCACGTTTAAACACATTGTTTACTTCTTCTTTTTCAGCTGCTAATGCTTGGCCCATACCAACATATTGTGAGCCTTGTCCTGGAAATAAAAAAGCTACCTTCCCCATGGTTCATCTCCTTTTTTAATCTTGCATCACACCTTTTAAGTGCGATGCTATGCTTGTATTTTTTTCACTTCACTCTTTATCGTCGTTACCACTTGCTGCTCGACCATCTCTCTAGCTTGGCGTATCGCATTTAATACAGCAACGTCATCTGATGAGCCATGCGCTTTAATCACTGGCGCCTTTAAACCAAACAAACCCGCACCACCGTATTCAGAATAGCTCATTTGACTTTTAATATTTTTGAAGCTGGATTTAAGCATCCCAGCTGCAAGTTTATTGACAAACGAACTCGTTAATTCTTTTTTCAACAAAGAAAATAAAGTTCCTGCTGTTCCTTCGATTGTTTTTAAAACGAGGTTGCCATTAAAGCCATCACAAACGACAACATCTGCGACTCCCGTTAGTAAGTCTCTTGCCTCAACATTACCGACAAAGTGAATCGGTGCTTCCTTAAGCTTGGCATACGTTTCCTTCGTTAACTCATTTCCTTTACTATCTTCTGTTCCAACATTTAGTAATCCGACCCTTGGTTGTTTTACACCTCTAACCATATCAGCATAGATGCTTCCCATGACACCGTACTGAACCAAATGCTCTGGTTTAGCATCCATATTTGCCCCAACATCTAGGAGTAGAAAACCTTCACCACCAACAGTCGGAAGCATTGGAGATAATGCTGGACGATCAATCCCTTCAATTCGTCCGACTAGTAATAGTCCTGCTGTCATTAAGGCCCCGGTATTCCCTGATGAAATACATGCATCAGCTCGTCCCTCTTTGACCTCTCGGACAGATAATACCATTGACGACTGCTTCTTCCGTCGGACGGCCATCGTTGGTGAATCAGTGTCTTCAATCTTTTCCTCAGTATGTAAAATCGTTATCCGTTCGTTTGAAGTAAGATGTTGTTTTATGTTTGCTTCATTACCGACGAGTGTAACTTCTAAATCCGGATAAGCTTTAACGGCAGCCATCGCTCCATCCACTTGTGCTTTAGGGGCATTGTCTCCACCCATCACATCAATTGCTATCTTCATCTTGTAACCCCCCTTTATCTCTGTCTCGCTCCGGCCTATTTACAGAGCGGTACATCATAAATTGTCCAGAAAAAACGGCTTCTTGTTCAACAAAGCTTTCGACATCCACAACCGTTCGTTCCTTTTCAAGCATCGTGACCTTTGCCTTAGCAACGACACGTTCCCCCGCTTTCACTTGACGTGTGAACCGAATCGTTGCTTTTGCGGTTAAGGCCAGCTCATCATTAATAATTGCAACCGCAAGAGAATTTGCTTGTGCAAATAAATGATGCCCTCTTGCAATTCCCGTTCGCGAAAACACATGCTCAGGCTTTATCTCTAATATGGAGATCGCGCTTTTATCTAATTGCAAATCGATGATCTCACCAATGACTTCATCAAGTGGCAATGCTTTTACTTCATCTAACTGCTGCTTGGCAACATCTTTGATCCGTTCCCTTAATTCAGGGATCGATAGTTGCAAGCGATCCAATCGTATCGTTTGAACACTACAAGAAAAATAATTAGCAAGTGCTTCATCAGTAATAAATGGGTTTTGCTGGATCTTTTCTTTCAATAACTGCTGACGTTCCTTTTTCGATCGTTTCATCGATATAGCCACCATCCAATGTTATGACTAGGTACTAAGAGTAGTATATATATTACAACATTATATTTCAATAGATTAATCAAGTTTTTCTCCTGAAAGAACGCCCTCCTCTTCTAAGTACATTCGTAGCGGCAAATACTGCTCGTCCTTCCAGAACGAATCGCTATGAACGAGGTTTGAAGCGTCATCTCGCGCAACTTCAAGCGCCCGATAATCATGCACAACATCCGCCACCTTAAAATCCGGCAATCCACTTTGTTTTTGTCCAAAAAAATCACCAGGGCCTCGAAGCTCGAGATCCTTTTGCGACAATTCAAACCCGTCATTTGTTTCCGTCATCATCCTCATTCGCTCTTTACCAACCTCCGACTTCGGATCAGCTAATAAAATACAGTACGATTGATGTTCCCCACGTCCAACTCGCCCACGTAGCTGATGGAGCTGCGAAACACCAAAACGTTCTGCATCATAAATCACCATCATGGTTGCGTTGGGAACGTTAACACCAACTTCAACCACAGTCGTCGAAACTAAAATTTGCGATTTATTTTCTGCAAAATCCTCCATCACTTGGTCTTTCTCATCCGGATGAAGTCGCCCATGCATTAAACCAACTCGAACGCTTTTAAAATGTTGCTGCAGGATCGCATGAACATCAATCGCATTTTGCACATCGAGTTTCTCTGACTCCTCAATTAAAGGACAAATCACATACGCTTGTCTCCCTTTTTCAATTTCCTTTTCAATAAAAGATAGGACGCGATCAAGCATGTCATGTTTCGCCCAATACGTTTCAATCTCCTTACGCCCCGCTGGCATTTCATCAATAATAGAGACATCCATATCACCAAAAACCGAAATCGCAAGTGTTCGTGGGATCGGTGTAGCAGTCATAAATAAAACATCTGGGTTCTCCCCTTTATCACGTAAAACTCTACGCTGCTCAACCCCAAATCGGTGCTGTTCATCTGTAATGACTAACCCGAGCTTGTGAAAATAGACATCATCTTGAATCAATGCATGGGTCCCAACAACAACATCCACTTCACCATTTGCGATCCGTTCGAGACGCTCCGTTCGCTTTTTGCCTTTGAGTGAACCTGATAACAATTCTACCGTGAGCCCGTGAGGTTCTAGCAGTTGCTTTAGAGATTCAACATGCTGTTCAGCTAATATTTCCGTCGGCACCATCAATGCCGCTTGAAACCCTGCTTTTACAGAAGTAAACATACAGATAGCTGCAACAACGGTCTTCCCAGAACCAACGTCCCCTTGTAAAAGTCGATTCATTCGGTGCGGTGAAGTCATATCATTAATAATTTCCGTAACAACCCGTTGCTGTGCCCCTGTTAATGGGAATGGTAGCTGCTTTTTAAACTCCTCTACTTGTTGGTGATCAACAACATGAGTAGTACCCATCGCTTGCTCACGTTGATGTTTACGGAACGCTTGCATTTTTAATTGGAATAATAAAAATTCTTCATAAACAATCCTCCTTCTTGCTTGTTTCGCATGTTCAAAGTTAGCTGGATAATGAAGCCGTTTGATTGCTTCTATTTTCGGCAATAATTTGTATTGTATTAAAAACTGCTCAGGAAGGTTTTCTTCAATCGCATCACCAAATTGCCTAACCGCTTCATAGATCATTTTCTTTAACGCTTTAACCGTCATCTTACCCGCGACTGAATAAACCGGCTCAAATGGCTTGCTGTTCTCTTGAACCCCTTTTTTATACTCACTAACCGTTAGCGTCATTCGGTGCTGATCCCATTTACCCGTTAGCGTTATTTCATCACCTAATGTCAGCTGTTTTTTTACAAACGCTCGGTTAAAAAACACAGCTGTAATTAACAATGAACCAACAAGAACGCGGACAGATAAACGAGACTTCCTTTTTCCAAAATAACGGACAACCGGTTCTGTATGCACTTTCCCCGCAACGGTTACCCGCTCCTCATGTTTTACTTCAGATAAGTCTTTCAAACGATAATCTTCATAACGATAAGGGTAATACTCAATCAAATCCTGGACTGTTTGGATCCCTAATAGTTTTAAATCTTTTGCTTTCTCTTCTCCTACTCCTTTAACTACTGTTACCGGTTGATTTAATGTTGTACTCACTCTTTTTAAGCGCTACCCGAAACACTAGCGTAGCGACCAACCCTCCTTATGACTTTTCTGATATCAACTCACATGAAACTCTTCTCCTTTACATTTTATCGTACTGTCCACTATAGTCGCCACCGTTGTAACAAAAAAGTCAGTCACTCATGTTCACGCCCATATTCCCGCCTTCTTCCCTGCTCCGCCCAATAATGCCATATCAAAAATTCCTACCCGCATCCATCAGGTAGGAATCATTATACTTACTCTGCTGTTGTAACCGCAATCGATACCGTACCTGGCCCGACATGTGAACCAATAACAGGTCCAATATCTGTAATCACTTCAGAGACCACCGTAAACTCTTGCTTTATGCGTTCAACAAGGTCAGCTGCCACTTCAGGGGAAACAGCATGAGAGACACCGATATGAATTGGCTCGTCCTCATATTGCTGTTTAAACGCCTCGATGATCCGATTAATGGCCTTCTTCTGACCACGAACTTTTTCATAGGGATACACTTCACCCTCTGCTGTTAATGATAAAATCGGCTTAATTTTCAACAATGAGCCTAACATAGCTGATGCTTTTCCAATTCGGCCATTCTTTTGCAGAAATTCAAGCGTATCAACCATAAAGTAAACGGTCGTTTCCTCAAGTAGCTTTTCAAGATGACCGATACATTCAGTACGTGACTTACCAGCCTTTACTAGTCGGGCAAGTTCGACAACAATGATCCCTGTAGCATATGAGGCTCGCTTCGAATCAATAACGGTGACATTTACTTTTTCGTCAACCGCATTTTTAGCAATCGTTGCCGCTTGGTATGTCCCACTCATCTTAGACGATAAATGAATGGAAAGAATTTCAACATCTTCACCTTCTTGTCCGAGACGCTCATAGACCTGTTCAAATTGAAAAGGTGTCGGTTGTGACGTTGTCGGAATCGTGTCCTCTTCTGCTAATTTTTGATAAAACTGAGCGGGTGTTAGATCAACCCCATCTTCATACGTCTTACCTTCACTGAAGGTAACATTCAAAGGCACAACGGTAATATCAAGCTCCTCAATGATTGATGTTGGTATATCTGCTGTACTGTCTGTAACAATTTTTAAAATTGACAAACCCTTACGAACCCCTTCCTATCGTCAAACGAAACCACCGCAACTTAAGCGATGGTTTTGTTTAAATAATCTCTATTCTACCGAAAAAAGGTAGGAATATAGAGGTTGGCTTCCAGTATGCACTTCAACTTCAACCTCATCATATGCCTCTTCTACAAATGAAACTAATTCATTTGTTTCGGCTTCACTTGCATCTTCACCTTGAATAATCGTTACGATTTCTGCATCATCATCAAGCATCTCCGCTAACAAGTTTCTTGCTACTTCTAATTGTTCAGAACCTGAGCTGACGATCTTTTTATCAAAAATCCCCATGTAGTCATCTTTTTTAATTTCAATGCCATCTATGGTTGTATCACGTACAGCATAAGTCACTTCGCCTGTTTTCACTTCAGACATTGCCGCTTTCATCGTCTGTACGTTTGCATCAATGTCCTCTTGCGGATTAAATGCTAACAGAGCCGCCAATCCTTGAGGTACGGTTTTTGAAGGTACGACCTTTACATTGCCATCAGCAACTTCAGCCGCTTGTTCAGCTGTCATGATAATGTTTCCATTGTTTGGTAAAAGGATCACATTTTCCGCATGAACCTCTTCGATCGCATTCATTATATCTTCTGTACTCGGGTTCATCGTTTGGCCACCAGCGATAACAACACTAGCTCCAAGCCCCTTAAATAGCTTTTCGATTCCCTCACCCATCGAAACAGTGATAATCCCAAATGGTGCTTTCTCTTTCCTTTTCTCCTCTTTTGGAGGTAGAGGACTCTCTCCTTGTGTTCCTTGCTCTTCAATAAGGTTTGTATGTTGCTCACGCATATTATCAACTTTTACATTTATTAGACTGCCATACCGCTGGGCTTTCGTTAATACTTCACCCGGCTGTTCAGCATGTATATGTACCTTTAACAATTGATCATCAGAAACGACAAGTAGGGAATCCCCTAGCTTATTTAACTCTTCGCGAAACGCATTTTCATTAAAACTCTGGTTAGCTAGTTTGTCCTCTTCAAACTGAACCATCACTTCCGTACAATAACCAAATTCAATATCTTCTGTAGCAAGATGACTTTGCGCATTGTGGTGTTCAACCTTCACTAAATCATCCATCGTCGGTGCTTGTGGTGCTGCATCGGAAATGGTTTCGCCTTTGAGGACGGCAAGCATGCCTTCATAAATATAAACAAGCCCTTGCCCTCCTGAATCAACTACGCCAACTTCTTTAAGCACGGGCAACAAATCTGGGGTGCGCTCTAGGGATCCTTTCGCTTCTTGAACGACCTCTTCCATAAGAACAATCATGTCATCGTTTTTCTTAGCACTTTTTTGCGCGTGTTTAGAAGCATCCTTAGCTACGGTCAGAATCGTCCCCTCTACTGGTTTCATGACTGCTTTATAAGCCATCGCAACTCCTTCATCAAAGGCTTGTGCAAATTCCACCGTATTAACCTCATCTTTATGTTCGAGACCTTTTGCAAATCCTCTAAATAATTGTGAGAGAATCACACCCGAATTTCCGCGCGCACCCATCAGTAACCCTTTTGAAAAAGCTTTTGAAACCTCAGAGACTTTTGTTCCTGGATGCTGTTTCACTTCTTTCACACCAGATGTTATAGATAAATTCATATTCGTACCTGTATCTCCATCCGGAACAGGGAAAACGTTTAAGGCATCAACGACCTTTGCATTTCTTGATAAATTCGCTGCACCTTCAATAAACATTTGCGCTAGCTTTTTTCCTTCTAAAACCTTCATTGACACTCGTACTCCTCCTAACTACCTAGCTGTTCGTCACGCGAACACCTTGAACAAAAATATTGACAGAATCAACCACTAGCCCTAACATTTGTTCAAGTTGATATTTTACTTTTGTTTGTACATTATGAGCGACTTCAGAAATTTTCGTGCCATAACTAACGATGATATACATATCGATATGTACCTCGTCATCTTCTTGACGAATTTGAACACCGCGACGGAAGTTCTCTCTGCCAAGCAATTCACTAATACCATCTTTTATTTGTTGTTGTGAAGCCATGCCAATAATCCCGTAACAATCAACAGCTGCCCCACCAGCGATTGTGGCAACAACCTCTTGCGAAACGTCAATTCCTCCTAATTGTGTTTTCATTTCAATTGACATTATTATTCCCCCTTCTCAAATCGTTAGTTTAGACTATCGTCATTTTACTATATTATCTCTGAATTTAAAAGAAAGATTCATTGACAAGTACACCAACAATGTTCGATAATACTCGAGTTGTTATTATATACATATACCAAGTGAATCGTCGCTTATTCATGTCAAGCAAGATTACTTGATATCTTTTCACTGAAAGTATTGCATAAGTTTTATGCCTATGCTATGATTATCAAGTATGATTTCCGATGATGAAGGTAACGATTCATCTCATAGTTACAAGGAGGTGCAATCAATGGCACGTAAATGTTATATTACTGGAAGAAAAGCTCGTACTGGAAACAAGCGTTCCCATGCTCTTAATAAAACGAAGCGTAAATGGGGTGCAAACGTACAAAAAGTACGTATTTTAGTAGACGGTAAGCCAAAACGTGTTTACGTTTCTGCTAGAGCATTAAAATCTGGCAAAGTAGAACGTGTATAACTAATACACAACAAAAAAAGCACCAAGTATTGGTGCTTTTTTTGTTTACCCTTTTTTAATTGACCCTAAAATCGCTTTAACAAACCCACCTAAAAATTTTGGCAGCTTAATCGTATAAAATTTCATAGCTCCTCCTCCTCAACATGGATTGCCACCGGCATAATTGAAGGATGATGACAACATAAAAGCTTATTTATACTAGTATATTCATCTTGGATGAAATAGTACCCTTTTTTTGATTCAAACGCCCTTAACTCTCCTCTAGTCATGCTTATGCCTATACCATATCATTATGCAAGATCATAACAAAAAGCCAATCAACCGAAAGATAAAAGCATTGAAACCTTTAGATTTCAATGCCCTTACGACACTCTCTTATATTATACTCAAGCACAATTTAATTGTGAGAATTACTTACGAATTTCCGCTATCGCTTTGGCACGGTCCTCTTGACTATAAATAGCCGAGCCAGCGACAAGAACATTTGCACCTGCTTCTACACATACTTGCGCCGTCTCTGCATTTACACCACCATCGACTTCGATATCAATCTCTAAGCCTTTAGATTTCGCCATTTCCGATACAGCCTTAATTTTGGGCACAACACTTGAAATAAACGATTGTCCACCAAAACCTGGATTGACCGTCATTAATAAAACAAGGTCAACATCATCAATGACATGTTGAATGGTGTCTACAGGTGTAGCTGGATTTATCACTACCCCAGCCTTCACACCTTCTTGTTTAATTAATTGGATCGTTCGATGAAGGTGGGGACATGCTTCGACATGAACAGAAATAATATCCGCACCTGCTTGAGCAAATTGTGGGATATAGCGATCTGGATGTTCAATCATTAAATGAACATCTAAAGGAAGTTTCGTTACAGGTCGAATCGCCTCAACAAGGAGTGGTCCAATCGTAATGTTTGGAACAAAGTGTCCGTCCATCACATCAACATGTATGTAATCGGCCCCGCCACGCTCAACATCATGAATCTCTTCTTTTAATGTTGCAAAATCTGCAGATAAAATGGATGGTGCAATTTTAACCATAAAATTAGTACCTCCGCTTTCGATTTTTTATTTCCTCTAAAAACTCCAAATAATGCTCATAACGATACTTTAAAATCTCATCCTGCTCAAGCCCCTCTTTTACCATACACTTTGGCTCTGAGACGTGTGTACACCCTCTGAACTTACAATCTGGGAGCCTCACCCTCATCTCTGGGAAACAGCTAGAAAGCTCTTTAGCTTCAATTGTTGTAAAATCTAACGAACTAAACCCTGGCGTGTCAGCAACAAGACCATTCCCAATCTCAATTAACTCCACATGCCTTGTCGTATGTTTCCCTCGACCTAAATGAGTTGATATTTGATTCGTCTCAATGGCTAAGTCCGGTCGAATCGAATTTAGTAACGACGATTTCCCAACCCCTGACTGACCAGCAATGACACTCACTTTCTCTTCAAAGTACGGTAGCAATTGCTCGAGTCCATCTTTCGTCTCTGAAGACGTCATAACAACATCATAACCGATTGCTTCATAATCCTTTCGGTATTGCTCAATTTGCTCAAGACGCTCCGGTTCATTAGCAATGAGATCAAGTTTTGTCAGGCAAATCACAGGCGCGATTTGATGAGCTTCAATATGGACGAGAAACCGATCTAACAGCAACGTGCTAAATTGAGGCTCGATCACAGAAAAAACCAAGATCGCCTGGTCAATATTTGAGATCGGCGGTCGAACGAGCTCATTTTTTCGTTCAAATACGTCTAAAATGTACCCATCGGTTGGATTTTCTGCCTCAAACTCAACGTCATCACCAACGAGTGGTTTGATCTTCCTTTTTCTAAAATTCCCTCGACCTCGACATTGAACGATTCCATCATCATTTTGAACATAGTAAAATCCACTTAATGCCTTAATAATTTTACCTTCAGCCATGCACTCCTCCTACTTATATATTTTTTTATTCATCATACTCAACCGTGCCTTCCTCTTCAATATTACTATTCAGAAAAATAATATACGACCCTGGTTTCTCGCGACTCACTTCAAGAGGAATTTGATATACTTTCGTTTCAGTAATCTCCTCCTCGACAAATAATTCGAAGTCATCTGTCGTTACATCATCAAAATGGATTTCGACATGAAAGCTCTGCCCTTCTTCAAGATACTCGTGGAACACTTCAATTGGATAATGAATCAATTTACTTCTAACTTCTGGTTCAGGCTCAGGCTCTGGTTCAGGACCTAATGAAACGACAAGATCGACTTTTTGGCCGGCTGTTACCTCGCTACCTTGTTCAGGTGATTGCCTTATGACCGTTCCCTCTGTTCGATCTGAATGTTCCTGTTGAATATCTCCAATGACTAACCCTTCTGAACGAATGATGTCGAGTGCCTCCTGTTCATCTACCCCTCTTAAATCACTAAGCATCATTGACGGGGGCGTTCGAACCGTTAAGATCACGGTCGTTTCCTCAGGGACAATCTCATCTCCTTCTTTCGGTTCTTGATCGATGACAACATTTTTTGTACCAGTTTCTTCCTTTTTGACCCGCTCAACCTTATAGCCAAGACGCGTTAACTGGGTGTGTGCACGATCATAGTCAAAACCTATCACATTTTGCATCGGCACCGTTTCTTTACCAAGACTTACAACGACTGTTACCGATGTGTTTACCTTCACCGATGTATTGGCTCTTGGATTGGTTCTGATAACATAGTTTTCTGCAACTTCGTCATCCCAATCCTCCTCACGATCCACCTGTAGCCCTAACTCTTCTAGTGTCTCGACAGCCTCTTCAAATTCCATTTCAGTGACATCAGGTATACGAACATCATCTACTTTAAATAAACTCGGTAGAATAACAACCGCAGTTGCGACAGACCCTATAAGTAAGAAGGTCAGTAAAAATAGCCAGGTCATGATCTTCTTCTTTTTATTTTTTGGTTTTTTTTCAGGCGCGTCCCTTGTTGATGAACTCGGTTTAGGGGGACGACTTACATTAATCGTCTTGTCCAAGTCTTCATCATTTGTCGGTTCTTTTACGATCGGAATCGCCTTTGTCACTTCATCATCTGCCAAAAGCTCGATTTTTGGCTCGTGCAGACGTTCTGGGTCAAGGGCTGTTGAAAGATCTTCCTCCATCTCTTGAACACTTTCATACCGCTCGAACGGATCCTTGGCTGTTGCTTTTAAAATCACATTTTCAATGCTTTGAGGTACCAAAGGATTAATTTCCTTCGGGGATGGCACTTCATTTTGCAAATGTTTAATGGCGATCGACACAGCTGTGTCCCCAAAAAAGGGTACGTTTCCAGTTACCATTTCATATAAAACAATTCCAAGTGAATAGATATCTGATTTGGCATTCACAACACCACCACGCGCTTGCTCAGGAGACAAATAATGAACCGAACCCATCACAGAGTTTGTATGGGTAATCGTCGCTGAAGAAATCGCCCGTGCAATACCAAAATCAGTAACTTTTGCCTCACCATTCGAACTAATTAAAATATTATGTGGCTTAATGTCACGATGAATAATTTGATTGACATGCGCGTGAGCAATCGCTGATGTCACTTGAACGAAAATCTCTACCGTTTGCTCCATCGATAAACGGCCTTGTTCTTTGATAAATTCCTTTAACGTCGAACCCTCTACATATTCCATAACGATATAATAGATTGCATCTTCTTGGCCGACATCGTAAATCGAGACAACATTTTCATGCGCTAAGCTCGTTGCTGCTTGGGCTTCACGGCGAAAGCGTTTAATAAACTCCTCATCATCTGAAAATTGTGGCTGGAGTACTTTTACTGCCACATACCGATCCAAAATGCGGTCGATGGCTTTATAAACATTAGCCATCCCTCCACCGCCGATCGTTTCCAATATCTCATAGCGGCCGTTTATTCTTCTTCCTATCATCGTCGCGTTCACCTATCTTCTGCTGCTTCAACAGAAAAATGAATAAGAGCTAATGTAATATTATCCTCTCCTCCGCGATCATTTGCTAATTCAACAAGTTGATTGACTTTCACATCTGTGGCCGCTTCACTCACTAACACTTGTTTCATTTCCTCGTCGCTTACTTTGTTGGATAGTCCATCCGAACATAATAACAAATAATCCCCTTGCTCCCAACTAACTGTACTGACATCAACTTTAATTTCTTCCTCTGTACCTAACGCCCGTAACAACACATTTTTACGTGGATGGTTTTCTGCTTCTTCATCTGAAATCTGCCCCGTACGAACTAACTCGTTGACTAATGAATGATCGGTCGTTATTTGAACAAAACCATTGTTGTTAAACAAATACCCACGGCTATCACCAATGTGAGCGATCGTAACAAACTGTTTCGTACAAACAGCTGTTACGATGGTCGTTCCCATCCCTTGACACTCAGAATGGTTATTAGCATGCTCAAAAAGATGCTTATTCACATCGGTAATGGTTGAAAGTAACCACTTTTCAGTACTTGCCGGCGTCTCAAGCGTCTCAGCATCTTCCCATTTTGCCGATAAATATCTATTTGTCATTTCACTTGCTACGTCACCTGCTTGATGTCCGCCCATTCCATCAGCGACAACCGCCAGAACAGCTCCATCTTCACGTGTATAAATTCCCCCATTATCTTCATTGTGGGCGCGCAATTGACCTACATCAGTTTTAAAAGCAGATTGCATACCATCACCTCGTCTCCTCTTTACGCTCCTTCGCTCGTAACTGTCCACAAGCTGCATCGATATCATGACCTTGCTCACGACGAATCGTTACATTTACTCCACGTTTTTTTAACGTACGTTCAAATTCAAAAATTTGCTCTTTTGGCGTTCGAACATAATCGCGCTCTAAAACATGGTTGACAGGAATTAAATTCACATGACATTTAATATCTTTAATTAATTCAGCCAATTCTTCCGCATGTTCCGTTTGATCATTCACACCACCAAATAAACCATACTCAAATGTCACCCTTCGTCCTGTAGTTTCGATATAATAGCGAATCGATTCCATTAATCTTGGCAACGGCCAAGCACGGTTGACAGGCATGAGCCGACTGCGGATCTCGGTATTCGGGGCATGTAGCGAGATCGCAAAGTTAATTTGCATCTTTTCATCGGCAAATTTGTATATCTTCGGTACAACCCCACTTGTTGATACGGTAATATGACGAGCTCCAATATTTAAGCCCTTATCATGGTTAATCGTTTTTAAAAATGAAACAAGCTCATCATAATTATCAAATGGCTCTCCAATCCCCATGACAACGACAGAACTCACTCGCTCATCCACTTCATCCATTGCACGTTGTGCTTGAACGACTTGTGCAACAATTTCTCCAGCTTCTAAATTACGTTTTAAGCCACCAAGTGTAGATGCACAAAACGTACAACCTAAACGGCAACCAACTTGAGTTGTCACACAAACACTATTTCCATAGTCATGCCTCATCACAACCGTTTCAATCGAATAACCGTCATGTAATTCAAATAAAATCTTTACAGTACCGTCACTAGATTCTTGCTTTAACACTTGCTTTAACGTTGTCAACGAAAAATTGGCACTAAGTTTTTCACGTAACTCTTTTGATAAATTTGTCATCTCATCATAATTCAGCACACGTTTTGTATAAAGCCAATCAAAGATTTGACCTGCTCTGAACTTTGGCTCGCCATTTTCTTTTAACCAATCCTCTAAATCACTATATTGCATCGAATAAATCGACGGTAATGTCGACGTTTCTGGACGCTTTACTTCCGTTTTTAATTCTTCCATTCTTACACACCTTTCAATTTCTAAGTTGTTCTCTATTGTCGCCTTCGTTCCACGCACTTATCTCGTTAAGTCACTTTTTGTAACGATGCAATAAAAAATCCATCGGTTTGAAAATCATTTGGTAATAATGTTATTGAACCTTCTTCTAAGCGCTTCGTTTGTTGTATGGACATAGGCAGACGTTCCCGTAAGGTCTCATCATAACGAAACGATTTATTTTCTGCAAGAAATGCGTTTACCACATCCTGATTTTCTTCGCGATCAATCGTACATGTACTATATACTAAGCGCCCACCTGGCTTCAGGAGTGGGGCGACAGCCATTAAGATCTCCTGTTGAATCGAGGCTATAGACGCGAGATCACTTTCCTTTTTCGCCCATTTTAAGTCAGGTTTGCGGCGAATCACTCCGAGTCCAGAACACGGAGCATCCACTAAGATCCGATCAAAACTCTCCTCTTCAAACTGCTCACGAACCTTCCTTGCGTCAAGCTTTGCTGGAGAAATGTTGGTTAGCTTAAGGCGGTCTGATTGCTCTTGAATCAACTTGACTTTGTGTTCATGAAGGTCAAGCGCCGTCACATGACCAAGGTTGTCCATAAGTTCAGCTAAGTGTGTTGTTTTTCCACCCGGAGCAGCACAACTATCAAGAACCTTCATCCCCTGCTCTGGTGCTAATGCACGCCCAACGAGCATGGAACTCTCATCCTGAATCGTGATAAGTCCATTTTTAAACGCATTTGTATGCGTAACATTACCCTTGACGACTTTTATTGCGTCACTCGATAAATCACCATGCTCAACAGTCACGCCTTCTTCTCGAAGGTGCACAAGCATCTCCTTCACCGTTGTACGAGCACTATTCACCCTGACCGTAACAGAGGGAGGGGTTAAATTAACTTCACACATCGCTTTGGTATCTTCCTCACCAAACTGACGAACCCAACGTTTAATCATCCATTCAGGGTGGCTTGTTTCAACGGCAAGCCTTTCCACAGAATCCGTTATCTCATCAAAAGAGGGAACCCCTTCTCGTTGGATGCTACGTAAGACGCCATTCACCATACCAGAAATGCCACGATGGCCCCTTTTCTTCGCAATATTAACCGCTTCATGAATAATGGCACGCTCGGGAACCCGATCCAAATAAACGATTTGATAACAGGATAACCGCAATAGTACAAGAACCCAAAGATCAAGTTTATCTAATCCCTTTTTAAGAAAAGGCGTTAAAAAGAAGTCTAATGCCGCTTGTCGTTGGATCGTCCCATAAACCATTTCTGTTAGTAGTCCAACGTCCTTTGTTGATAGCTTTTCCTTATTTACGGTTTGATTTAATAATAAATTACTGTATGCTTGATTTTTTTCAATTTGCATTAATAAATCTAGTGCAACTTCCCGGACATTTTTTTTACTCATCTTATTCTCCTAGTTTCATTCCTGGTTTAAGCTGTGAACCACTTCCGCGTAAAAATTGCTCCGCATTCATTCGTTTCTTTCCTGAAGGCTGCAATTCAACAATTTTAATGGCGGTGTCATCACCTGTGGCAACGACCATTCCATCCTCCTTCACATCAACAACGACTCCTGCTGGTTGCTGTTGTTTAGAAGGAACTTTCTCTGCCCACCAAATTTTCATCGTTTTGCCTTCAAATGTAGTGTAAGCAACTGGCCATGGATGTAACCCACGAATTTGATTGTAAATTTCTGTTCCTGTCTTTGACCAATTGATCACTTCTTGATCACGAGTAATATTTGAAGCAAATGTCGCTTTGGAGCCATCTTGTTGGATCGGGTCAATCTCACCAGCAACTAACGCTGGAATCGTTTGTGATAACAACGCAGCACCAGCTTCACTTAACTTGTCGTGAAGACTACCGACATGATCATGCTCCAAGATGGGCACTACGGTTTGTGTTAAAATGTCTCCCGCATCAAGTTTCTCAACCATATACATAATCGTTACCCCAGTGTTTGTCTCACCATCAATAATCGCTTGATGAATCGGTGCACCGCCTCGATATTTTGGTAAGAGCGAAGCATGAACATTAATGCAGCCATACGCTGGTGCCTCCAATAACTTCTTAGGGAGAATTTGACCAAAGGCTGCCGTAACAACGAGGTCTGGCTTTAAAGCTAGGATTTCTTCAAGCTCTTGTTCATTTTTAATTTTTTCAGGTTGAAAAACAGGGATCTCATGTTGCTGTGCCTCCACTTTAACAGGAGGTGACGTCATCACTTTTTTACGTCCTTTTGGTCGATCAGGTTGGGTCACAACACCAACGACTTGATACTTTTCGTCAATTAATCTCTTTAAAACAGGGACCGAAAAATCTGGGGTCCCCATAAACACAATTCTCATTAAACATTCCTACCTTTCGTTCGACCTTTTACATTCACATCATCATATATGGATTCATATCAATGGATAGGTGTAAGTCTCCTTTTGTCGTTTCGCGTACATAGTGTTGCTGAACTTCTCGTAAAACTTTTACCAAACTTGGTTCATTTTTGTATTTTATCATGCATTGATAGCGATATCTATCTTTAATACGAGGGATCGGTGAAGCGACAGGTCCTAAAATCACCGTGTGATTCGATTGCAGTTGTTCATGTAAAAATCGCGTGATTTTCTCGGTGACAGAGACGACGTTTGCTAGTTCCGAATGAGATACCGTTACAACCGTTAAAAAATAATACGGGGGATACCCACTCTGCTTGCGAACGTTCATCTCTTCTTGAAAGTAATCAAGATAGTTATGCTCCCTTACCTGTTGAATACTGTAATGCTCGGGCGTATAGCTTTGGATAATCACTTCACCTTCTTTTTCATGCCGTCCCGCACGACCACTAACCTGAGTGAGTAACTGAAAGGTACGCTCGGCAGAACGAAAGTCGGGAATATGTAGCATCGAATCTGCTGCTAACACACCGACGAGTGTGATGTTGGGAAAATCTAAACCTTTGGCAATCATTTGCGTGCCAAGAAGAATATCCGCTTTCCCTTCACCAAATGCCGTTAATAATCGTTCATGTGACCCTTTCCTTCTCGTTGTATCCACATCCATTCGTATCACTCGCGCTCCTGGTAATACCTTTGCCAACTCTTCTTCAACCTTTTGTGTTCCTGAACCAAAAAAACGAATATGCTCACTTTCACATGATTGACAAGTGGATGGCATCCGTTCTTGATGACCACAATAATGACATTTCATCGCATGTTGACTACGATGAAATGTTAATGAGATATCACAATGTGGACATGTCGCTACATAGCCACAGTCTCGACACATCACAAATGTAGAATACCCTCTTCGGTTTAAAAATAAGACACTTTGCTCTCCTTTTTCTAGTCGGTCATTCAGCCTGTCATATAAAGCTCTAGAAAACATCGAACGATTCCCTTCGCGCAACTCCTCACGCATATCAATGATGTCGACCGAGGGCATCTTAATGTCATTTACACGTGTGAGCAGCGGCAATAAGTGATAAACCCCTTTTTGCGCCCTCGCATATGTTTCAAGTGACGGTGTCGCACTACCTAATACGACAGGGCAACTATAATAGTGACCTCGATAAATCGCAACATCCCTAGCATGATATCGGGGGTTCTCTTCTTGTTTATAGCTACTTTCATGCTCCTCATCAATAATAATGATGCCAAGGTTTTCAAATGGAGCAAAAATCGCAGACCGTGCACCGACGACCACACGTACCTCACCTCTGTGAATCTTTCGCCATTCATCATATTTTTCTCCTTTTGACAACGCACTATGAAGAACGGCTACTTGAGACCCAAACCGACTTTTAAAGCGGTTAACCATTTGCGGGGTTAACGAAATCTCAGGCACAAGCACAATCGCTTCTTTTCCTTTTTCAAGGACTCGCTGAATTGATTGTAAATAAATTTCAGTTTTTCCACTACCAGTGACGCCATGTAATAAAAAAGTCTTGTGCGATTGGTTTTCCACTGAATCTAAAATCGGTGCAATCACTTGTTGTTGCTCATTTGTTAACGGTAATGGCTTTGTCGGTTGAAAGGTTCGTTCTTTATAAGGATCTCGATATACCTCAACCTCAGATTCGATAAGCATTCCTTTTTGAACTAACGCTTTAATCGTTGTCCGGGAGACTTTGAGTTTCTCCACTAAGTCATGAACCGGAATTTCTTGTCTTTGGTCAAGGAAATGTTCCATGACTAGCTTCTGCTTGTCCGCTCGAGCATCAAACCTAGCAATTGCGGCTTCGATATCGTCTCCTTCCCCATTTGGTCGTACTACTTTATGAGTTTTCTTAGACACCTGATCTTTGACATGATAGAAAACGTCAAGTCTACCTTTTTTCAATTCATGTTGGAAATCTTTTAATAAACCTGGATCAGATTGGACAATCTCTTCCCACCGAACAGATGAGCGCTTTTGAAACCACGTAGCGACAGATGCAGGCAACTTATCGCCATCTGAGAGTATTCGTATTTCTTTTTTCACTTTCGACCGCATCGCAGCAGGAAGCATCACTTGGTAGGCTGAAATTTTGAAACAAAGAGTCGTCTCTGTTAACCATTCTCCTAGTTCGAGTAACTCTTCCGTTAACACCGGTGTTAAATCAAGAACATCGACAATCGATTTCAATTTCTTAACTTCAGAGCTTGACGTAATATCAATGACGAAACCTTGAATATGACGCGGCCCAAACGGTACGACGACACGCATACCAACGTTAATGACCCCTTGCCATTGATTAGGAATGAGATAATCAAAAAGACGGTCAGTTTGCCCAGTTGGAACATCGACAATGACTCGAGCAATCATTCGTGACGCGGTCCTTCGAGGAGGGCGACAACCTCTTGCATCAATTGTCGTGCCACCTCAGTTTTTGATAGGATCGGAAGCTCTACCTTCGTTTCATCTCGTTTGTATAATGTAACGATGTTTGTATTGGCTTGAAAGCCTGCGCCCTCTTCTGAAATGTCATTGGCTACAATCATATCGAGATTCTTCATTGCCAGTTTTTTTCGAGCATACCCTTCGACCCGTTCAGATTCGGCCGCAAAACCAACTAATAGCTGGTGTTGTTTATTCTTTCCTAAAGTAGCTAAAATGTCTGTTGTCCGTTCCATTTCGACATACCACTGTCCAGGCTGTTTTTTCATTTTCTCAGCATATGTATCCTTCGGTTTGTAATCAGCAACCGCCGCTGCTTTTATGACAACATCACTAGTTGGAAAACGCTCCATCACTGCTTCATACATGTCAGCGGCTGAAACAACATTGATGAAATTCACCCCTGCAGGTGCCTCTAAGCTCGTCGGACCACTAATGAGTGTCACATCAGCTCCTAGCTTTGCAGCTGCCTCAGCTACCGCATAGCCCATTTTTCCAGATGAATGATTTGTAAAATAGCGAACGGGATCTACTTTTTCTTGTGTAGGTCCTGCAGTAATTAAAACCTGTTTTCCATTTAACGGTTTTACCGATTCAGAGCTTATAACGTCTTCTAACACACGAATAATTTCTTGCGGTTCGGACAAGCGTCCTTTACCAACATACCCACAAGCTAAATAACCTTCTCCAGGTTCAATAAACTGATAGCCAAACGATGCTAACGTCTTCAAATTCTTCACAACTGCAGGATGCTCGTACATATGAACATTCATTGCTGGAGCAACATATACCGGTGCGGTTGTAGCCAGAAGTGTCGTTGAAATCATATCATCAGCAATCCCATTGGCAAGCTTACCTATCATATTAGCCGTTGCTGGTGCAATCAAAATAAGGTCTGGCCAGTCAGCTAAATCGATATGGGCAACACCACGTGGATCTTTTTCATCAAAGGTATCCACATATACCGGTTGTCGTGATAACGTTTGAAATGTTAATGGAGTAACAAACTTTTGTGCTGAATCCGTCATCATCACCTTTACTGTTGCCCCAGCTTGAGATAATTTACTCGTTAATGCCGCCGCTTTAAACACAGCAACTCCGCCTGATACACATAATAAAATCTTTTTATCCTTTAACATGACATCTTTTCCTCCATCCCTTGTAAAAAACAGTTCTCAAATTCTTACTTTACTATCAGTATAAAGAATCTACTTTAAGATGGCGATCATCTTCTTTGAATCTGTTTTCATTTTCTGCAAACTAAGGAGCTGCATCGATAAAATCATCGTTAGTTATGCCTCTTGTTGGCAACATCCGGTCCTGTCGACTATAAAAAATGGGGACGGGACAAAACTAGTTAAACTATTGGCAAAGGCTTCGAGGCTGTGACAAAAGGTAAAACCAATCTTTTGTCACAGCCTCATAAAAATAACAACCTATTTAAAGAATAGGTTGTTATAGATTAATTATTTTTCAATCCGCTTATACTCAAGTTGATTGTGCAAAATTTCCTCTAAGGCCACACCAACATACTTCTTTGACTTTGGGCGATCCACAAGTGGTCCTCGATCGTGATCTTCACGAATTTCTCTTGCTCGCTTCGCTGATACCGTCACAAGTGTATATTTTGAGTCAAGCTTCTCCATTAATGAGTCAATTGATGGGTATAACATTTAATCAACCTCCACTAATTGTTTATATTTATGAATTAAGCGGTCTTTCTTACAATGCTCAGCCGTTACGATCGCCTTAATACGATCTACAGCTAAATGTATCTCATCATTTTCAACGACGTAATCATACTTCTTCATCATTTCAAGCTCTTCTTTAGCAACATTCATTCGTTTATTAATTAAATCTTCGGTTTCTGTACCACGACCAACAATTCGATTACGAAGTTCCGCTAAACTTGGAGGCATCAAGAAAATAAAGACACCCTCAGGGAAACGTTCGCGAACTTTCAATGCTCCTTGGACTTCGATTTCTAAAATAATATCTTTACCTTCATCTAATGTTTTTTGGACATAATCAATCGGTGTTCCATAATAATTGCCGACATATTGTGCCCATTCAAGAAGTTGATCGTGTTCAATCATGTTTTCGAATTCTTCCTTTGTCTTGAAAAAATAATTGACACCATCGACTTCACCTTCTCTCGGATTGCGCGTTGTCGCTGATACCGAATACTGAATGTGAGTATCCTCTTGGCGTAACGCAGAGCATACCGTACCTTTTCCTACCCCAGCAGGACCAGAGAGGACAATCAATAAGCCTTTATCTTTTTTCATACTTACCTCCACAAATTCATCAAAGTTTCATCGTACAGCTCTTACACTAAAGTGAAAGGCTGTTATCATTCTTCAGTAAGATCATCTTTCGTTGTTAATCGCTGCGCCACTGTTTCAGGTTGCACCGCTGACAAAATGACATGGTCACTATCTGCAATAATGACTGCTCGTGTTCTTCGGCCATACGTTGCATCAATTAACATATTCCGATCTCTAGCCTCCTGAATAATCCTCTTAATCGGAGCTGATTCTGGACTAACAATCGAAATAATTCGATTTGCCGAAACGATGTTACCAAAGCCAATATTAATTAATTTTATATTCATGCCGATTCCCCTCACTTTGGAGAGCTAAAGGACTCTCTCTATTTTTACCAACTACTCTCGACGATATACGAAAATGCGTTCGTTCCCATTAAATTATTCAACATTTTGGACTTGTTCTTTAACTTTTTCAATTTCGCTCTTTAATTCTACAACTTGCTGACTAATATGTATATCATTTGCCTTTGAACCAATCGTATTAGCTTCTCGGTTCATTTCTTGAACAAGGAAATCTAATTTACGTCCAACGACTCCGCCAGTTTTCATAATCGCTATAAACTGTTTCGTATGTGCACTAAGTCGCGTTAACTCTTCTTCTATATTGGCTTTATCAGAAAAAATAGCAACTTCATTCACCATACGATTTTCATCAATCTCAGCATTTCCGTCGAGAAAATCTGCCACCCGTTTTAACAACCGCTCGCGATAAGCCGACGTCACTTTAGGCGCATGCTCAAACAGATCACGTACGATTGTATTAATCGTTGCTACACGTTCTTCGAGGTCAATCATTAATGATTCACCTTCACGGTTACGCATCGTTTTCAATTGAAGTACCGCCTGCTCCGTCGTTTCCAGAAGAACTTGAGCGATCTGACGAGTATCTTGTTCCTGTTCACAAATAGACACAATATCTTCATGTAACAAAAGGGATTGAATCGATAATCCTTCATCTGTCTCGCAAACTTTTTGCATCTGTTTAGAAGTGGCAAGATACTGTTTGACTAAGTCCCAGTCAACCGAAAGCGTTCGCTTGATAAGTCCTTCACCTTCAATGGTTATGTAAACATCAACTTTTCCGCGTTGAACATGTTGGCCAATCATTTTTTTTAGATCGTCTTCTACTGAGTAGTACTGACGAGGCAAACGTATCATCATTTCACAAAAGCGATGATTATATGACTTCATCTCAACAGTAACCTTGAACCGTTCATTCGTCGTTGTTGCCTGCCCATACCCTGTCATACTAGTAATCATCATTTATCACATCCACTTTTTCTATTTTAAACAATTTTAGCACCTTCAACAAGTATCAGAAATGACAAACGAGCATCAATTATATAAAAATTAGTAAAAAATATGGAGGTCGCTACATCCCGAGAGAGGAATCACGGAATCAACTTCTATTGCTTTAGTACGCACACCCTACAAGCTTCGGCACGTTAAGTAAACCTTTGATTTTGGCGCATGTACAGAACAGGTCCTCTTATTCTCAAAAAACTCTTACTCAAGGGAGTATGCTTTCCTCGACGTATGTACCTCACTGCTAGCACACTCCGTCCCTGATCCACCTATGACATTAACTTCTCCCACTACAGGGAGACGCTAAATACTCAATCACAGGCGGTGCGAGTAAGCTTTCCTCATCGTTTCACCTCACTGCTAGCGCACTCCGCCCCTGATCCCAAAACAAAAGTGGCAGAGCTCAAACCCTACCACTTTATCATGTCCTCAGTTTGTTGGCTACTAGCTAGCCTTTTTTTCTGAACGAGTAAACAAATGAACGCCACCAAGAGCAACTGTTGGAATCGCTGCAAAACCTAAAATCAAGAGCCATTCTCTAGGTGTAACAGCAGTCGTATGGAAAATCGTTTGTAATGGTGGATAATAGATCACAACAAGCATCAATAAGATCGATGATAAAACCGCAAATACGAGATATATGTTTTCAAATGGATTTCGGTGGAACACCGAATGTTCACTACGACAATCGAACACATGAATCAACTGCGCCATCACTAATGTCACAAAGGCAATTGTTTGAGCCCGTGTTAAATCATCAGGGTTCGCTTGTAGACTTATCGCAAATGCCGCTAATGTAACGATCCCGATCATAAATCCACGACTAATAATTTTCCAACCGAGCCCTCGAGCAAATACACCTTCATTAGGGCTACGCGGTTTTCGTTTCATCACGTCATCTTCCGGTTGATCAAGACCTAAGGCCATCGCTGGAAGTCCATCCGTCACTAGGTTAATCCATAAAATTTGAATCGCCACTAATGGTAATGGCATTCCGAGCATCATCGCAAATAACATCACCAAGATTTCACCGACATTTGAGGCTAACATATAGCGAATAAATTTACGGATATTCTCATAAATATTACGTCCTTCTTTAATAGCTGCTTTAATTGTAGCAAAGTTATCATCACTTAAAATTAATGACGACGACTCTTTGGCAACGTCGGTACCTGTGATCCCCATTGCAATCCCGATGTTAGCTGCCTTTATTGCAGGTGCATCATTAACTCCATCCCCTGTCATCGCAACAATGTGCCCCTTGGCTTGCAAAGCTTTAACGATTTTTAATTTATGCTCAGGTGACACGCGGGCATAGACATACACATCATCGACAATCTCTTCTAATTGCTTAACACTAATCCGAGATAATGTATTTCCGTCAAGCACTTTCCCATTTTCAGGCAAAATTGAAAGTTGCTTTGCAATCGCTTTTGCTGTCACAACATGATCACCTGTAATCATGACCGTCTTAATCCCAGCTTGACGACACTCTTTAATTGATTGAGCGACTTCTGGACGTGGAGGATCAATCATCCCTTGAACACCAACGAAAGTAAAGTCCCGTTCAATCTCCACTTGATGTAACGGTTGGTTTGTAGCTAACGGGCGGTAAGCGATCGCAATCGTACGTAAAGCTTGGCTTGCTAAGGACGTGATCGCACCTTCCACTTCTTGTTTTCGTTGATTCGTAAGATTCTCTGTCCGACCATTCCAAGTAATCGATTTACTATTCGCTAAAATCACATCAGGCGCCCCTTTAGTGACGACAAACCGTTGTCCATTGGTATCTTCAACTACGACACTCATCATTTTTCGTGTCGACTCGAACGGAAACTCTTGAATAAGCTTATAGTCTTTCGTCAGTGATTCTTTCGAAATCCCTGCTTTCATTCCACTAACAAGAAGGGCTCCTTCTGTCGGATCCCCGTCAAGAACATACGTGGACTTCTTCTTTTTTAGCAACCCATCCTTTACCGATTTTTCCTGGATCGCAGCATTGTTACACAACACGCCATACGTCACAAGTTGCTCAAGCGTGCGTTCCTTCCGAGGATTAATTTTCGTTTGTCCGCTGTAAAACTCACCACTTGGCTCATAACCTGTTCCTGTTACATTCCACACACGTCCACCAGACCACAAATGAGTGACCGTCATTTTGTTTTGTGTTAACGTTCCTGTTTTGTCTGAACAAATCACCGATGCACACCCGAGCGTTTCTACAGCCGGTAATTTCCTTACAATCGCTTTGCGCTTGATCATCCGTTGCACACCTAGTGCAAGTGCCACGGTAACAATCGCTGGCAAACCTTCAGGAATCGCGGCGACGGCGAGTGATACCCCAGCTAAAAACATCGTATAAACATCATGACCTTGTAAAACACCAAAAACAACAACAAGTGCCGTTAATAAAAGCGCAACCGCAATTAACACCTTTCCGAGCTGCTCCAGTCGACGTTGAAGTGGTGTCGCAAGTGTTTCCGTTGATTGTAGTAAGTGGGCAATTTTACCCATTTCGGTTTTCATCCCAGTGGCAACGACAATTCCAAGGCCACTTCCTTGGGTTGCCATCGTACCCATGAACGCCATATTCTCTTGATCACCAATCGCTAAATCTTGTCCGCCAATCGGACGATCATCTTTCTGGACCGGCACCGATTCACCCGTTAATGATGATTCTTCAATCTGAAGTCCATTTGTTTCGATTAAACGTAGGTCAGCACCAACACGATCCCCACTCGTAACTTTAACAAGATCCCCAACAACAACTTCACGAGATAAGACACGCGTCCACTCACCATCTCGAAAAACTGTCATCTGCGGAGCAGATAGCTCTTTTAAAGCTGTTAACGATTTCTCGGCTTTTCGTTCCTGCACAAAGCCGAGGATCCCATTTAAGAGCACAATGATCATAATTGTAATGGCATCAATATACTCACCTAATAGCCCCGAAATCAGCGTTGCTGCAAGTAAAACGAGCACCATAAAATCTTTGAACTGCCCTAAAAAAACAAAAAAAGCAGATGGTTTCTCTCCTTCATCGAGCATATTGTACCCGAATTTTTTTAGGCGCTTCCTCGCTTCCTTGTCAGATATCCCTTCCTCAATGTTTGCTCCGGTAGCTTTTTCAACCTCGTCTATCTGTTTTTCATACCACTTCATCACCACACCCCACATCTCAATCTTCTCTTCTATACAAGCCATCTATATTCAGACATGTCCTAAAACATGCTATACTGATTGAAGATCTAGTTAGCAAACGTAAGATTTAAACGAAAAGAATGAGTCGAGGTGGTACATATGTCATTTGATGGCGTTGTGACAAAGGCCGTCACAACAGAAATAGATCAAGCATTAACGTCAGGGAGAATATCCAGGGTCTATCAACCCTACAAAACCGAACTCGTTCTTGCGGTACGTGCACACGGAAAAAACCAACAATTATTCTTGTCAGCTAACCCCAGCTTTGCAAGAGTTCATTTAACCAGAGAAAAATATGCAAATCCAAAAGAGCCTCCGATGTTTTGTATGCTACTTCGAAAGCATATTGAAGGAAGCATCATTGAAAAGATCGATCAGGTCGATATGGAACGGATCATTACTATTGACTTAAAGGGAAAAGATGAAATTGGCGATATCTCGTACAAACAACTGATCATTGAAGTGATGGGGCGTCATAGCAATATTATTTTAGTAGACAAACAGACTGGAAACATTCTTGATAGCATTAAACACATCACACCAGCTGTCAGCAGTTATCGTACCGTCATGCCCGGTCAAACCTATATCGCTCCCCCGAGTCAAAATAAACTCGATCCGTTAGACACTGACAAAGAAACATTTCTAAAAAAAATTGACTTTAACCAAGGGAAGCTTGACCAACAAATCGTGGGTGCCTTCTCTGGGATCTCACCAATGGTCGCCAAAGAGGTCCTCCACAGGGCAGGGTTAGCCAACCGCGAGAGCTTAAGTGCATCGTTCTTGGAGATAACCGAACTCATCCGTAATCATCAGTTTGAACCTATGATGATTACATCAGGTCAAAAAGAATATTTCACCGTCATCCCTCTAAGTTATGTAGATGGTGACAGGCGCAGATTCACCACAGTTAGTGAATTGCTTGATCGCTTTTATTACGGAAAAGCCGAACGTGACCGGGTCAAGCAACAAGCGTATGACTTGGAACGATTTTTGCGAAATGAATTACAAAAGAATAAAAAGAAAATTAAAAAACTCGAAAAAACGTTAGTAGATGCCGATAAAGCAGAAAAATTCCAACGCTACGGGGAGTTATTAACGGCAAACCTTTATGCGGTCAATCGGGGTGATAAAGAAATTGAAGTCATCGATTACTACGATGAGGCAGGACGAACCATTAGCATTGCTCTCGACCCGCAAAAAACACCTTCTGAAAATGCACAACACTACTTTCGCAAGTATAATAAAGCAAAAAATTCTGTTGCCGTTGTAGGCGAACAAATCGAAAAAGCAAAGGAAGAAATTAATTATTTAGATCAGTTGATTCAGCAAATGGAATCAGCCTCACCAAAAGATATTGATGAAATCCGCGAAGAGCTTGCTGAAGGCGGCTATATTCGTAATCGCCAAAAAACGAAGAAAAAGAAGAAGCAAGACCAAAAGCCGCAACTAGAACGGTACGTATCAACAACTGGCATTGAGATCTTCGTTGGGAAAAACAATAAACAAAATGAATATTTAACGAATCGGTTCGCACGTCAAGATGAGACGTGGCTCCACACGAAAGATATTCCAGGTTCCCATGTGTTAATTCGCAGCCTAGATGTTGATGAACAAACATTATTTGAAGCAGCAAACCTTGCCGCCTATTTTAGTAAAGCGAAGCACTCCAGTTCCGTACCTGTCGATTACACGAAAATACGACATGTCAAAAAGCCAAATGGGGCGAAACCAGGATTTGTTACTTACGAGAATCAAACGACCATATATGTGACCCCTGAAGAGGATTTAATTGTCAAATTAAGAGCGTACTAATCCAAAGATGTGAATTAAAAACAGCACTGCCTCCCTCCTAAAATTGGAGTGACAGTGCTGCTTTTTTATCCACCAATATGAGACATTTCAACTTTTGGCCGTTCTATGTCTGTCCGTTCAAACCTCTCATCCGAGTAACGATCGTCTCTCGTCTGCCAGATCTCACGAATCAACTCTAGTAAGTAATCGTCACTTTTCTGTTCCCTTAACGGCCGCTTCAAATCATGACCTTTTGACCCAAATAAACAAGTAAAAAGCCTCCCCTCAACAGATAAACGGGCTCGATTACATGTTGAACAAAATGAATCGGTGACAGAAGATATAATTCCAATCTCTTCATTTGACCCTTTATATCGATACCTCGTTGCGACTTCACCACGATAATTTGCATCAATAGCCTCTAATGGCATTTCTTTATTGATTGTTTCAATAATTTTTTTCTTCGAGAACACTTCGTCTAACTTCCAACCGTTTGAATTCCCAACATCCATATATTCAATGAAGCGTAGAATATGACCACGGTTTCGAAAATATTTCGCCATTGGCAAGATGTCAGTTTCATTGACTCCCTTTTTAACTACCATATTGACTTTCACCTGCAAGCCAGCCTCTGCAGCTGCTGCAATTCCGTCTAATACAGATTGAACACCTATACCACGACCATTCATCTCTCCAAACCGTTCATTATTTAACGTATCTAAACTGACCGTCACACGTTGCAATCCAGCTTGCTTCAACCGTTTAGCATATGTGGATAGCAAGTAACCGTTTGTTGTCATGCCAATATCTTCTATTCCGTCAATCCTTACAAGTTTTTCAATTAAGTGATCGACATTTTTTCGCATGAGTGGCTCACCACCAGTAATGCGAATCTTTTTAATAGCAGCTTCTTTAACAAATAAGAGTACAAGTCGTTCTATTTCTTCAAAACTTAACAACTGCTCATTGCTTAAAAAAGGATAATCCGGTCCAAACAGTTCAGCTGGCATGCAATAATTACACCGAAAATTACAACGGTCTGTAACCGATATTCTTAAATCTCGTAATGGTCGCCCCATTGCATCGATTAACTTACTTGCCGTTGTCATGATTTCCACCTCTCACTTCTCACTCATACCTCCGCTAGGAAACAATTTGCTTCTTTATCTTATTTTTTAATAGTATAAGAGAATAAATTTACTATACCTCAGCGCTTTGTTGTGCCCCGATTATACGTTCCGGATGTGTATATACATTCATACGTCCGCTACGAATAAAACCGACGGCTGTAATATTAAGTTCATCCGCCATTTTCAACGCTAAATTGGTCGGTGCAGATTTTGAAAGCATGATCCCTATCCCTATCTTAGCTACTTTCAATAAAACTTCTGAGGAGATCCGACCGCTAAAGACGACTATTTTATCTCGGACTTTTATTTCGTTCATTAAACAATAGCCAAAAAGCTTATCTAGTGCATTATGACGCCCAATATCTGACCTTGTCACAATCATTTGTGAATCTGTACAAATAGCGGCATTATGCACCCCACCTGTATGTTTAAATTCATTGCTATTATTTTGCATGGATTCCATTAAATCCACACAAGATTGTGGTGAAACTTTTGTCTTCGTCATTGATGTTTTAGCTGTTTTAACATCATTATGAAAATAAAAAGACTGTCTACTCTTCCCACAGCATGACCCAATAAAACGTTTTGAATGCATCTCTTGGTGAATACTCGGTTTATGGGTTAATTCAACATAGGCAAACCCACGAGTTTCATCAATGGATAGAGATTTCACATCTTTATGATAAAAGCGAAGCATCCCCTCAGAAGCCAAAAATCCTATAACAAGCTCCTCCAAGTGCGTCGGGGTACATACCATTGTAGCAAACTCCTCGCCATTAAGTACGATCGTCAATGGATATTCAGTTGCAATTTCATCCTCAAAGTAAGTAATGACTCCTTGATCATATTTTGCAACTGGGTGCAAAATTGTACTTGACTCTTCCATGATTATTCTCACCCTTCCCCTGCAATCAATCCTAACTTACCTACATCTGTTTTTAAATGGTACTTTGCATAATTTATTTTTTATCTAAACACAAGATTATTGATAACACAAGACATTGTTTCATACGAAATTAAAACACAAGACAAAAACTTGGCCGTGGTTCCTTTACCGTTGTGGCATAATCTAACACACTCAAAATTTATAAATTTAATATTTTAATCACAAAAAATAATCTTGTCTATGATTCCGTTTACATGTTACACTATGTTCATACAAAGTTCACAATTTAGAAACATGATTCACTTTGACGCGGGATAGCGAACCTGTCGCCGGTTAAAATGAATATCAGTTACATTATTTACCTGCATACGTTGGGAAGAACACAGCGATCCTGTTTCAAACTAACCGTCGCATTATATTCTTTTTGGTATCCAAAAAGTTATATTGCGGCGTTTTTTTTTGTGAATGTACAAAAGGAGATGATTTACTAAAATGGGTAAAACAAAAAATCGTTGGCTGATCGCCTTAGCTGCAGTCGGAATTCACATTTCAATTGGATCCGTATATGCTTGGAGCGTATTTACAAACCCGCTACAAGAAACGTACGGTTGGAGCTTAAGTCAAGTTTCTTTAACATTTAGTATTGCCATTTTATTTTTAGGTTTATCAGCAGCCTTCATGGGCCATTTTGTTGAAAAATATGGGCCACGTGCCTCTGGAATTGTTGCTGCTAGTTTTTTTGGGTTAGGAACAATTGGTGCTGGCTTTGCAGTAAACATTGAATCATTAATGCTCTTGTATGTTACATATGGGGTTTTAGGTGGCATTGGTTTAGGTGTAGGATACATCACCCCAGTCTCAACACTCATAAAATGGTTCCCAGATCGCCGTGGTTTAGCAACAGGACTTGCGATTATGGGCTTTGGTTTTGCCGCGATGATTGCTAGCCCTATCATGAATAATTTAATAAGTTCTGTTGGAATAGCAAATACCTTTTATATTCTTGGGATAATCTATTTTATCGTTATGTTTAGCTCTGCACTATATATTGAACGACCACCAGAAGGTTGGATGCCAGAAGGATTCAAGGCAGGCGTTGAGAGTGGGAATAAAAAAACAGCTACTGATTTAGCTCAATTAAGTGCAAATGAAGCTGTAAAAACAAAACGTTTTTGGTATTTATGGGTCATGCTCTTTATTAATATTACTTGTGGAATTGCGATTCTTGCTGTAGCGTCTCCAATGGCACAAGAGATTGCAGGCATGTCAGCAGTCGCAGCTGCGACCATGGTGGGTGTTATGGGTGTGTTTAATGGTGGAGGCCGAATTGCTTGGGCATCATTATCTGATTATATCGGCAGACCTAACACATATACTTCATTTTTCATTATTCAAATTATTGCATTTTTCCTTATGCCTTCTATGACGAGCGCAGTCCTCTTCTCTATTACTGTTTATTTAATTATGACCTGTTATGGTGGTGGATTTGCTGCAATTCCAGCATACATTGGAGATGTTTTTGGAACAAAGCAACTGGGCGCAATTCATGGTTATATCTTAACAGCATGGTCTTGTGCTGGATTAGTCGGTCCAATCTTAGCGTCTTGGATTCGTGAAGTGACAGCAAGTTATGCTACAACTCTTTATATCTTTGCTGGGATGTTCATCGTTGCACTAGCTGTTTCACTGATCATTCGTGTAGATATTAATCAATTAAAAAAAGCAAACGAGCAACAAAAGCTAGCTAGTTGACTTTTTCATAACAGATGTCTACCATTTTAATCAATTAAATGTAAAAGGATTGACGTAAGTGATGAATAAATACGAAGCTGAATTTAGTAATCTTGTGCGTTCTTTTCGTAAAAAAAATATGGGGAAAGGTCCGAGTAAAATTAACACAACCTTTTGTAAAAATTGGGCCATTTGTGAAATGGAAGGTAATCTTTCCCCCGTCGAGAAGTTTATCGCCACAGCTGATGAAGGAAAACAACTTCTTCGAGCTGCAAGGACTGAAATGGTAAAAGACATGTATAGAAAAATTCCACCTACTGAAATGGAACAATTTTTAAACTGTAACTTTGTTGATCTGTTTGTTGATATTGACATTGAGCGAGATTTTGGAATGTCAATCTTCATTTTCGATGAAAACATCGAAGAAAAATATAAAGATAAAAAATAACGTTCATCCCTCTCGTAGCGTTCCTGCGTTGAAATGAATATATCAACGTAAAACCTCTGGGCGTTGGCACTTGGTAGCGACCTGCTGAAGACTAACCACCGTGAATCCACTTTCTTACTTGTTGGAATAGAATTTGGTTTGCGGTGTTTTTTTATACTTAATGTTAATAAACGTTTTTAATAGAAGGACGATTAGAAAGGAAGATTATGATGGGAAAGACAAAACATTCTGGACCAATAAAAATGGATAAATCATTAAAGCCTTCATTATGGGCAGGAATGATGCCAATGGGGTTAGGTAAAATTAAACCTAAGCATATACGTGACACGATGAAGGTGGCTTGGGATAACAAGGATAACCTTGGCTACGCAACACGTATTATTACTCAAGGAGCTTGCGATGGGTGTGCCTTAGGTGTATCGGGCTTATATGACCAAACATTAAAAGGGCCACACCTTTGTACGACTCGGTTAAATGTATTACGCTTAAATACGATGCCAGCAATGAAGGAAGAAGTTGTTCATGCAGATATAGATGAACTGCGCCAATACTCTAGTGCTGAATTACGCAAATTAGGACGCATCCCATATCCACTCATTCGTAGACCTGGAGAAAGAAACTTCTCACGCATTGGGTGGGACGAAGCGATGGATATGATTGCAAATAAAATGAAACAATTAGACCCGAAGCAATACTCTTTTTTCCTCACTTCAAGAGGAATCACGAATGAATCTTATTACGTAGCCTCAAAGGTTGCTAGGTTCCTAGGAACGAACAATATTGATAATGCTTCAAGAATTTGCCACTCTCCTTCTAAAACAGCATTAAAGCGCTCATTAGGTATCGGGGCATCAAGTGCCAATTATAAAGATTGGATCGGCAGTGACGTTCTCGTATTTTGGGGATCAGTAGCAGCAAATAACCAACCTGTATCAACAAAATATATGCTTGCCGCTAAAAAAGCAGGCACAAAAATTATTTGTATTAACCCATACCGCGAACCCGCTATGGAGAAATATTGGATTCCATCCGTTGCTGAATCTGCTCTCTTTGGAACAAAATTAGCAGACGATTTCTACCAAGTAAACATCGGTGGAGATATTGCTTTTATGCATGGAATAATGAAGCACTGGTTTGCGATGGAAGAAGTAGAACATGGATCTGCAATTGATCATACATTTATAAACGAACACGTCAATGGCTATGAGCAATTAAAAGAGAAAGTCGCTGAGCAATCTTGGGATCAAATAATTGAATCTTCAGGTGTAAGCAAAGAAAGGATTATTGAACTTGCAGAACTTTTGGCTAAATCAAAATCAGGTGTATTTATTTGGTCATTAGGTTTGACGATGCATACCTTTGCATCTGACAACATTTCTCAAGTTGCAAACCTTGCTCTTCTTAAAGGTTTCCTAGGCCGAAAGAATTGCGGTGTGATGCCAATCCGTGGACATTCAAGTGTTCAAGGGAGTGGCGAAATGGGGGCAGATCCGTTTGTCCTTCCGGGTGGTGACTTTGAGCCTAATAACATTGAGCGCATCGAAAAGATTTGGGATTTTGAAATTCCAAAGTGGCAAGGTGATGTGTTAGGTGTTTCTTTAGAAAACATCCTCCTACCTGAAGATCATGAACGAAAAATTAAATTGTACTACTTGTCAGGCGGTAACTTTTTAGAAACGATGCCAGATCCAAAATTCGTTGAAAAAGCATTATCGGAACTTGACATTCGAGTACATCAAGATATTATTTTCAACACATCAACACTTGTAGATGCAAAAGAAGCAGTGATTGTCCTTCCAGCTAAAACGCGTTACGAGCAAGACGGCGGCGGTACATCAACCTCAACAGAGCGTATGGTTTACTTTTCTCCAGAAATAGAAGGGAACCGTCAAATGGTCGAAGAAGCACGTGCCGAGTGGAAAATTTATATTGATTTATCAAAGCGTGTGAAGCCTGAGCAAGCTCATTTAATCGACTTTAAAGATGGGCAAGCGATTCGAGATGAAATTGCGATTGCAAATCCAAATTACGATGGAATTCAGTATCTAAAAAACAAAGGAGATGTCTTCCAGTGGGGCGGCGCTTGGTTATGTGAAGGCGGCGTTTGTCCGACTCCTGATGGAAAAGGCAACTTAATCCCTGTAGATATTCCAAATTTAAATAAACAAGCAGGTGATTTCTACGTAACAACTAGACGTGGAAAACAATTTAATTCAATGGTATATAAAGAAACGGATCCGTTTAATGAAGCGAGTCGTTACGATGTACTTATCAATGCTGAAGATGCTAAAAATCTAAGCATTGCAGAAAATGAAGCAATCGTCGTTTATAATCAACACGGTGTATTCACAGGAAAAGCTAAATTTATTGATATCACTAAAGGGAATATTGAGCTTCATTTTCCAGAAGGTAACTTCCTACTTCCAAAAGGAGTTTACGAGGAATTGGCTAAAATACCAAGTTATAATGTTGCCGTTAAAGTCGAAAAAGCAGAACGCTTTAACGCTCGTAAAGATACGAAATACCTTGAAAAGCGAATTGATGACCTAGAGTTAGAAGCACAGTAAAATTAAGCAACGCTATTTAACTTTAAAAGAATGCTATTCTTAGCATGTAGATGAGGGTATCCTAAATGGATACCCTCTTTTTTCAACTATCTATTATAAAGGAAACAACAAGAATTAGAGCTAAATCATCTAATTCTTGTTCATGATCTATATAATCATATGCAGATGACAAGCGTCACCGACGAAAAAGTTAGTTTTTCACTCTTCTGTAGGAGCCGAAAATATTGTCGGCACGCTTTCAATCGTCCCTTTTGAATAGTCGACTCCACTGGCATGCTATGCCTCATCAATTCATCTTACTAACAAACGACCTGTCGCTTCCTTCAACTGATTATGAATCGTACCTAACCAACTCGTTTGTGCCATCCCATCAAAAAAGTGAACAAGCTCATCAAAATCTTCAACCTTCATTTTACGTATCATATCATCCTTTTTTTAATCATTCATCCAATTACTAGAAGAGGGATTTTCACGCCATTTCTTAAGCTTTGATAATTCTAGATCTGTAATTTCTTGACGTTCTAATGAGACTGTCAAGAGTGTATCATAATCAGTTATTGTTTCAAATGGTAGCTTCTCATCAGCTAACTGCTCTTTAGCTTTTTCAAGACCATATGTAAAGATTGCTACAACCCCAATCACCTCAGCACCAATTTCTCTTAATGCTTCAGCCGCTGTGATCACACTTCCTCCAGTTGAGATTAAATCTTCAACAACGACGACCTTTTGTCCTCCTCTTACTACACCTTCAATTTGGTTCCCTTTACCATGCCCTTTTGATTTGCTACGTACATATACCATTGGTAGATCCATACGTTCACTCACCCAAGCAGCATGAGGTATGCCTGCTGTTGCAGTCCCTGCAACAACTTCCACTTGAGGATAATGCTCTCGAATTAACTCTTCAAGCCCACGAGCCACTTGACGACGAACCTCAGGATAGGAAAGAGTAAGACGATTATCACAATAAATTGGGGATTTGATTCCTGAGCTCCATGTAAAAGGCTCATTCGGACGAAGCGTGACAGCTTCAATTTCTAGTAAGTGATTTGCGATTTGTTTTTTCATGACTGACACTCCCATTCTCGTTTTACATTGTCATAAGCTTCTCGCGGATCGCTAGCTGCCGTAATACTACGCCCAACGACAATCCCATAACTCCCTAATTCACGTGCTTGCCTTGGAGTCGTTACACGTTTTTGATCTCCCTTTGCATCCCCTGCTAAACGAATACCTGGCGTAATCGTTAAAAATGATGGCGGACAGACACGCTGAATCGAAGGAACTTCCAATGGTGAACAGACGACACCATCTAGCCCACTCGCTTCAGCTAGTCGCGCATAGGACTCAACCGTTTCTTCAAGGCTTCCATCAATACCAATCTCTGATTGCATGACCCGTTCTGTTGTACTCGTTAATTGCGTAACCGCAATACATGATGGACGTTTCTTACCACTCATTGTCCCAGCATCAAGCCCTTCTAAGGCAGCCCTCATCATCGCTGAACCTCCTGCAGCATGGACATTGACTAAATCAACATCAAGCCGAGCCAACGCCTGCATCGCTCGTTTGACCGTATTCGGAATATCATGAAGCTTTAAATCTAAGAAAATATCATGACCGGCATGTTTTAATTCATAGATCAGCTGCGGCCCACAGCTATAAAAAAGCTCCATTCCTACTTTGACATAAATGGACTCACCCTCAAAGTGCCGTAAAAACTGATCGACTAAGTCTTTACTTGAAAAGTCTAATGCAATAATGATTGGTCTTGTCATGATCTCCAGCTCCCTCCAGTCAATTCAGAAATGTGATCAACATTCAATTCATCTAACCACTGCGGCAGTTCTTCAATGATCGTTGGACAAACATACGGATCAACGAAGTTCGCAGTTCCAACAGCAACAGCACTTGCCCCTGCTAAGAAAAATTCAATCACATCTTCTGCCGACTGAATGCCTCCCATTCCAATAATTGGGATCGATACCTCTTGACTAACTTGGTGAATCATTCGTATCGCTACAGGTTTAATCGCCGGTCCTGAAAGGCCGCCCGCTTGGTTCGCTAAGATCGGCTTTTTCGTCTTTAAGTCAATTCTCATCCCAAGCAATGTATTAACCATTGATAAACCATCTGCTCCAGCGGCTTCAACGGCCTTTGCCATCGCAACAATATCAGCGACATTCGGTGATAGCTTCACATACACAGGAACGCTAGAAACAGCCTTTACTTCTTTCGTTAATTCCGCAGCAACGTCTGGAATCGTTCCAAACGCGATTCCGCCTTTTTTTACATTCGGACAAGAGATATTCAACTCAAGAGCATGGACATTGTTCGCTTTTGAGATTTTTTCTGCTACTTCAATGTAATCTTCCATCTCTGAACCAGCGACATTTGCAATGATCGGGACATCATATGTTTCTAACCAAGGAAGCTCTTCATCGATAATTTTTTCTACACCTGGATTTTGCAGACCAATCGCATTTAACATTCCCGCAGATGTTTCCGCCACACGGGGGGTTGGATTCCCGTATCGGGGCTCTAGGGTTGCTGCTTTGATTGCGATCGCACCAAGTGTGCTTAAATCATAAAACTTTGCATATTCCTTACCAAATCCAAAACATCCTGACGCTGGCATAATTGGGTTTTTCATTGAAAGACCTGGTAGTTGCACCGCTAGCCGGCTCATAAGATCACCTCCCCGATTGGAAATACCGGACCATCACTACATATTTTTTTATACGACGTTCCGGTTGGGTCGTCTTGCAGATGACATACACAAGCAAAGCAAGCACCAATCCCACAGCCCATCCGCTCCTCAAGGGAAAGATAGCCATGAACATCCTTATAATTTGCTTCTAGTGCTTTTAGCATGGGATTAGGTCCACAAGCATATAGTGTATCAAAATCAAGTTCACGCTCTGCGACCACATCTGTGACGAACCCTTTTGTTCCCTGTGATCCATCAACCGTAGCGATATAGGTTTCACCTAATCTCGCAAACTCCTCTTCATAAAAAACATCCGCTGACGATGCAAAACCTAATACATGAATGACCTTGACCCCACGTGCGGTTAACTGCTTAGAAAGGTAATAGAGAGGAGGAACTCCAATTCCTCCACCTACTAAGATCGCAACCTGACCGCTCTCTGTCGCTGCAATTGGAAACCCTGACCCGAGGGGGCCAAGCGTATCGATGAGTTCACCTTCTCTCCGTTGTGATAAAAGTCGCGTCCCTCTTCCATCGGCACGAAAAACAATTGTCAATTGGTTCTTTTGGTGATCCACATTGCAAATGCTAATTGGGCGTCGTAACAATGGATCGATTCCATCTGCCACTTTGATATGAACAAATTGGCCTGGCTCCGTCATGTTAGAAACAAGTTCACCTTCAAGCACGATTTCATAGATATCTTTTGCGATTGTTTCATTGTGAACGATCGTTAAATGGTCTTTCATTTCGATTGGAGCCCCCTTAATTCATTTGTGGCATACGCTCAGATGCAAACGTAATAAGTTCTAATACGCGTAACAGCGCTTCAGCTGTATCCATAGACGTCAAACAAACGACTTCGTTTTCCACCGATTCACGACGAATGCGGAAGCCATCACGAGCTGGCTGTTTTCCTTTTGTTAACGTATTGATCACATATTGAGCCTCACCTTGACGGATGACATCAAGCAAATGTGGCTTTTGGTCACCGATTTTGTTTACAACTGTTACCGGAATATTTTCTTGCTGAATGAGTTTTGCTGTTCCTTCCGTTGCTAAAATATCATAGCCGATGCGATGGAACCTGCGGACAAGAGCCATCGCTTCCTGTTTGTCCTTATTAGCGACTGTAAACAACACTGAACCAAATGTTGGAATCTTCATTCCTGATGCGATGAGGCCTTTATACAGCGCTTTTTCTAGCGAATAATCTCGACCCATCACTTCTCCTGTTGATTTCATCTCAGGTCCAAGGGTAATGTCCACTCTTCTGAGCTTAGCAAATGAAAAGACCGGAACTTTTACAGAAACTTCTTCAGGTTCAGGGTGGTAGCCTGTTTCATAGCCTAAGCTTGGTAACTTCTTCCCAAGGATCGCCTTCGTTGCTAAATTCGCCATCGGAACTCCTGTAATTTTGCTTAAGAAAGGCACCGTTCGACTTGAACGTGGGTTTACCTCTAGTACATAAACTTCATCGTCATGAAGGACAAATTGAATATTTAATAATCCAACAATGTTTAAGCCCCTTGCAAGTTTAATGGTACGTTCAATAATTTTTTGTTTTGTCGTTTCATTGATGGTTTGCGTCGGGTAAACGGCAATCGAATCGCCTGAGTGAACACCCGCCCGCTCAATATGTTCCATAATCCCTGGTACATACACATTTTCACCATCAGAAATTGCATCGACTTCGATTTCTTTACCGAACAAGTAGCGATCAATTAACACTGGGTGTTTCGGGTTAACTTTGACGGCGTTTTCCATATACTGAAGCAGTTCTTGTTCCTTATAGACGATTTCCATCGCACGCCCCCCAAGCACGTAGGATGGGCGGACAAGAACAGGGTAACCAATCGTTCGGGCAATGGATACAGCCTCTGCGACTGATGTTGCCGTTTTCCCTAAGGGTTGCGGGATATCTAGTGCTTGAAGTGACGCCTCGAATTTATCTCGATCTTCCGCACGGTCCATATCCTCTAATGACGTTCCTAGTATGTTAACTCCACGGCTAGAGAGCTCATCAGCTAAATTAATCGCTGTTTGACCGCCAAACTGAACAATAACCCCTTCTGGCTGTTCTTGAGCAATGACATGCATGACGTCCTCAACCGTTAATGGCTCAAAGTATAACTTGTCAGAAGTACTAAAATCCGTTGAAACCGTTTCTGGGTTATTGTTAATAATAATCGCCTCATACCCAGCTTCTTTTATCGCCCAAACCGTATGCACAGTCGCATAGTCAAACTCAATCCCTTGACCGATGCGGATCGGTCCTGACCCTAACACAAGAATGCTTTTTTTATCTGAACGGTATGATTCATTTTCTTCTTCATAGGTCCCATAGTAATAGGGTGTTGCAGATTCAAACTCAGCAGCACATGTATCAACCATTTTATAAACAGGCATGATTTCTTTTTCAGCTCTGAGTCTATAAATCTCTCGTTCTTCTTGTTGCCAAAGCTTTGCCACCGTTATATCTGAAAACCCTTTTTCCTTGGCTCGTTGAAGTAACTCTAGATCACCATTGCGGTTCATTAACTCCCTTTCTAGAGCGACAATCCCAGCGAACTTATCAAGGAAAAAGCGATCGATTTTACTGAGTTCAAAAATTTGCTCCGTCGTATAGCCGCGCCGAAACGCTTCACCCAGTACGAAGAGGCGTTCATCGTCCGCGTTTGCAATGCGATGCTCAAGCTCTGCTTGAGTCAAATCAGCTATTGAATCCAGTTCAAGATGGTATACGTTTGCTTCAAGTGACCGAATCGCTTTTAGCAATGACTCTTCAAGGTTACGGCCGATCGCCATCACTTCTCCTGTTGCTTTCATCTGGGTACCAAGTTGACGGTTGGCAGCTTCAAACTTGTCAAATGGCCAACGTGGAATTTTACTGACAACATAATCAAGTGCCGGTTCAAAGCTCGCATAGGTAGTTTTTGTGATTGGGTTTTTAATTTCATCAAGTGCATAACCAACGGCAATTTTCGCTGCGATTTTGGCAATGGGATATCCTGTTGCTTTTGAGGCTAACGCTGACGAACGACTCACTCGTGGATTGACCTCAATAATATAGTATTGGAAACTATCAGGGTCGAGGGCAAACTGCACATTACAACCACCTTCAATCCCTAGTGCACGTATAATTTTCAACGATGAATTTCGTAACAATTGATATTCTCGATCGGCAAGCGTTTGACTTGGAGCAACAACGATCGAGTCACCCGTATGAACGCCGACAGGATCAATGTTTTCCATGTTACAAACGACAATTGCTTCATCCTTGGCATCACGCATCACCTCATATTCAACTTCTTTAAAACCAGCAATGCTCTTCTCAAGTAAGCATTGCGTCACAGGACTGTACTTAAGCCCACTTGAGACAATTTCGATTAAATCTTCTTCATCGTAAACCAAGCCTCCGCCAGTACCACCAAGCGTATAGGCGGGGCGAACAATAATCGGGTACCCTACTTTTTCAACAAATTGGTACGCTTCTTCGAGGTTATTGACAATGTCACTCTCTGGTACAGGCTCGTTCAATTCATTCATTAATGAGCGGAATAAATCGCGGTCTTCCGCCTGCTTAATCGCACCTAAATCTGTCCCAAGTAGCTCAATATTGTATTCTTCTAAAATGCCGGATTCATCAAGTTCCACCGCCATATTTAATCCGGTTTGCCCACCGAGCGTTGCAAGCAAGCCGTCTGGTCGTTCTTGACGGATAATACGGCTTACAAACTCATACGTAATTGGTTCGATATACACTTTATCTGCCATATTCGTATCTGTCATAATCGTTGCCGGATTCGAGTTAATAAGGACAACTTCATACCCTTCCTCTTTCAGTGCTTGGCACGCTTGTGTACCTGCATAATCAAATTCTGCTGCTTGACCAATGACAATCGGTCCTGATCCAATCACTAAAATTTTCTTTACATCGTTACGCTTTGGCATGCCGAATCCCCCTCACGATTTCCTTGTTGATTTCTTCCGTTCTTATTGTCTTTAATCATTTCGATAAATGCCTGAAATAGCCCGTTCGCATCTTCTGGTCCAGGCGATGCTTCTGGATGATATTGAACACTAAAGGCCGGGTAATCAAGGTGTGCAACACCTTCTACTGTTCCATCGTTAACAGCCACATGAGTGACCTCTAATCTCGTTTCCTCAAGCGACTTGGCTTCAATTGTATAGCCATGATTTTGTGATGTAATGTCAATGCGTCCAGTCGCCAACTCACGAACAGGGTGGTTCGAACCACGATGACCAAACTTCATTTTCACTGACTTTGCCCCACACGCTAGCGCTAGTAATTGGTGGCCGAGACAAATACCGAAGATTGGGACTTTTCCTACTAAATGTCGGATCATTTCAATTCCCTCAGGAACATTTTCAGGATCTCCCGGTCCATTGCTCAACATAATTCCATCTGGACGTAAGCGGAGAATTTCTTCTGCTGTTGTATCGTAAGGCACGACAATCACATCGCACTCTCGCTTGATTAAGTTTTCTAGTATGCCATGTTTAAAGCCAAAATCGACAAGTACGACACGGTGACCTCTTCCAGGAGCATGATATGGATCTTTTGTTGACACTTGAGCGACTTGATTCGTCGGTAGGCTCGTACTTTTCAGCTCGGCAACCACATCATTCACATCAACATCCATAGAACAGAGTTTCCCTTTTAAAGTTCCATAATTGCGGATCATTCGAGTTAACTTTCTCGTATCGATCCCTTCTAAACCTGGGATATCGTTTGCTTTTAACAATGTATCAAGTGATTCTTCACTTCTCCAATTGCTTGGTTGTATTGCTGCTTCTTTAACAATTAACCCATGGATGGCTGGGGAAATCGATTCAAAATCATCGCGATTAATCCCATAGTTCCCAATAAGCGGATAAGTGAGTGTTACAATTTGAGCACAATACGATGGGTCTGACAAAATTTCCTGATAGCCAGTCATCCCTGTATTAAAGACAACTTCACCCGCCTTCTCATGTTCACTACCAAACGCCTTACCTACAAATACGGTTCCATCTTCTAAAATTAATTGACGTTTCATTGTGTAACCCCTTCCTTTGTCCATACAATTTGCCCGGCAACGATCGTGAGCGATGGCCATCCTTTGCACTCCCAGCCCGTAAATGGCGTATTTTTCCCTTTCGAGACAAACGTACTCGGGTCAATTTTTTCTGTATTGCTTAAATCAATTACAGTTAGGTCTGCCGGCACACCTTCTTTCAACTGTCCATACGGAAGCTCAAAAGCTTGTGCTGGTTTAATCGTTAAAAAGTCAACAAGCTCTTGTAACGTGATAATATTCTTTTCAACGAGGTGTGTATAAAGCAGTGGAAATGCCGTCTCGAGTCCAACAATTCCAAATGGTGCCTCCTCGATTGAGCCAGATTTTTCTTCAGTGGCGTGCGGGGCATGATCGGTTGCGATAAAATCAATCGTTCCGTCACGTAACCCTTCAATCAATGCATCACGATCCTCTTTACTACGTAGTGGTGGATTCATTTTATAATTCGGATCGAGCCCTGGTATATCATCCTCACATAATAAGAGGTGATGAGGTGTCACTTCGGCCGTTACACGAATTCCCGCACGCTTCGCATCGCGAACTGCCCGAACAGATTCCTTTGTACTAATGTGACAAACGTGATAGTGAGCACCTGCTGCTTCGGCGAGAAGGACGTCACGAGCAATATGTACAGATTCACAAACCGATGGAATCCCATTGATTCCATGTGCTTTCGAAAATGTTCCTTCATGGACTGCCCCTTTATTAATCAGTGTATTTTCTTCACAGTGAGCAACAATCGCTTTATTGATATTAGCTGCTGCTTTCATCGCTTCTAGCATCATGCTCGCATCCTGAATACCGACACCATCATCCGTAAAAGCAAATGCACCGCTCTCTGCTAATGCTTGAAAATTAGTGAGCTCTTTTCCTAATTCGCGGATCGTAATTGATGCGTATGGCAAGACACGTACATGGGCCGTCTCGTTGATACGAGCTTGTAACCAATCCATTTGCTCCTTCGTATCAGGTACTGGTCTTGTATTAGGCATAGGAGCAACGGTAGTAAATCCACCTTTAGCTGCTGCTTTTGTACCTGTTTCGATCGTTTCTTTATTCTCACCGCCCGGCTCGCGTAAATGGACATGCAAGTCAACCATCCCAGGGATAAGTAGTCTACCATCGATATCAATCACTCGATCTGCTTGTTCACCGATGCTTTCATTGATCGCTGAAATCACTCCGTTAGAAATCAACACATCTCGTTTTTCTACTTGATTAGTTTGTAATACGTTCGCGTTTTTTAAAAGAATATTCATATCTTTGTACCTCCATTGATTTTTCTAATGCCCTTTTTAATACGGCCATTCGAATGGCAACACCGTTTGTCATTTGTTTAAAAATCCGTGAGCGTTGGCACTCGACCAGATGGCTGTCAATTTCAACTCCGCGATTGATCGGTGCCGGGTGCATAATAATGCTATCCCTTTTCATTCGTCTCTCACGCTCTATCGTTAATCCATACGTTTTATGGTACTGATCCTTCCCTGTAACCATTTGTACGGCATGTCGTTCATGCTGAATCCTTAGCATCATCATCACATCAGCCATTTCGACAGCATCATCAATATCAATGAATCTTCCATAAGGAATGGAGTCATCAATCCATTCTCTTGGCCCAGAAAACCAAACACTTGCTCCAAGCCTTGTTAACACCTCGGCATTTGAACGGGCGACACGACTATGACGAATATCCCCGACAATGACTACTTTCAACTGATCAAAGGAACCAAACTCTTGTTTAATCGTCAATAAATCGAGTAACGATTGTGTCGGATGATGACCACAACCATCACCGCCATTAATAATTGGAATATTCACCTTACCCACCAAATCTTCAAAGTATCTGTCTTGTTCATGACGAATGACAACCGCATTGGCTCCAATCGCTTCTAAGGTTTTAACCGTATCATAGAGGGTCTCCCCCTTCTGTACGCTAGATGCTTGTGCTTGAAAGTCCAACACCTGTAAGCCTAGTTTTTTCTCAGCCACTTCAAAACTAAATTTTGTTCTTGTGCTCGGTTCGAAAAACAGATTCGCTACAAATGTTTCTCGATTCGGTTGCCATTGATCCCCATCTAAAAACAGTTGGGCTTGACTTAAGATCTGATGAATTTCTATTGCTTCTAATAAAGGCATCGTTAATAAATGATTCATGATAACCTTCCTCTCATTCTTTATTTTCTATCAGTCTAAAATGAAAGAGTAAGAGACTTTGGATGAATAAAGCGTATGTTGTTTAGGTGAGGATAAAAAAATGCACCCTATTAGTCGTTCCACACGTCTATTTAGGGTGCACGTAAATAAGAGGTTTGCACAATGGCCTCTTTTACGATTCAACACCCTTTTAAGTCTCTCAGTACTTAATTAAAGGATCTTGCTCAAGTATTTTCTTGTTATTCGTCGTCATTACTAAACATGCTGGCATTCCCATATCCAGCTTCCTTATTCGGAAAAATGAGATGTAAAATGATTCCAATGATTGTTGCTAATGCCATGCCTGGAATTTGGACATCCTCAGATACTTGAATAAATGCACCGCCAATTCCAATCACCAAAATGACAGACGAGATAATTAAGTTTCTTTTATGACCTAGATCGATGTTATTGTCAATTAACATCCGTAAACCTGAGGAAGCGATGACCCCAAACAGTAGGATTGAGACCCCTCCCATAACAGCTGTTGGGATAGTTGTAATTAACGCTGCAAACTTACCGATAAATCCGAAGATAATTGCAATCACTGCCGCACCACCGATAACAAACACGCTGAACACTCTTGTAATCGCAATGACACCAATGTTCTCCCCATAGGTAGTATTCGGTGGTCCACCTAATACTGAAGAGATAATCGTTGCAATACCATCCCCCATAATCGAACGATGTAAACCTGGCTTTTTAATAAAGTTTTTTTCAACTACTTTACTTAGCACCATTTGGTCACCAATATGCTCAGATAACGTTACGACAGCGATCGGTACCATAATGGCGATAATTTCCCAGGAAAATTGTGGTGTATATGTGACAAATGGAACAATGAAATCTGGAACCTCGAACCACTTTGCTTCTCGAACAGGTGTTAAATCAACAATCCCTTGCATGTATGCAAAAGCATAGCCACCAACAATCCCAAACAAAATTGGAATTAATCCGAAAAATCCTTTAAAGAAGACTGAGGCGACAACCGTAATTGCTAATGTAACAAGAGCAACAATAAATAGTGACATATCATAAGCTTCAGTAACCGGATCATTCATCGCCATATCGACCGCTGTAGGAGCGAGTCCTAAACCGATCACCATAATGACCGGACCGACCACAATCGGCGGTAAAATTTTCATTAACCACTTTAGACCGCTCGCACGAATGATAAGAGCAACGATTCCATAGACAATACCCGCAAAGAAGCTACCAACCATCGCCCCTTCTGGTCCTCCTAATGTCGTCGCTGCAATAATTGGTGCAATAAACGCAAACGATGAACCGAGGTATGCAGGAATTTGCCCTTTTGTAATGAATAAATAGGCTAATGTTCCCAAACCACTTGATACGAGCGCGACTGCTGGACTTAAATCGACTAAAAATGGAACTAAAATCGTTGCCCCAAACATCGCAAATAAGTGTTGCAGGCTTAAGATCAGCCATTTATTTAACTTGGGAATTTCTCTAATCCCGACATCTCTCTGCTGTTGTTCTCCCAATGGAAACTCCTCCTCTTTTCTCTCAACGACTGTTTGGTCGTTTATAAACGAAAACCTCTTTGTGTGGTCGACAAAGAGGTATCAGCATCTACTTAGAGCGGGAGTTGTTTTTCTTGCCACCCTAGCTAGAGGAGTATACCTCTTGTCAGTCTCACAGGACTACATTTAAAGAGGTTGGTTTATTTTCTTTTTATTGTTCATTCTTTTAAATAATCGTCACTCCATCGATTTCATCAATTTCTTTTAATGTGACAGTTATAATTTCACTTTTTGATGTTGGGACATTTTTCCCGATATAATCTGGACGGATCGGCAATTCACGGTGCCCGCGATCAACTAATACTGCGAGTTGAATTTGTGATGGTCTTCCTAAATCAATCAAAGCGTCTAAGGCTGCTCGTACCGTTCGTCCAGTATACAGAACGTCATCAATTAAAATCACCTTACGATCTGTAATATCGGTCGGTACATCCGTTCCTTTCAGTAACGGCTCTTCACTCGTCGTTTTCACCGTGAGATCATCACGATAAAGGGTAATATCTACCTCTCCAACAGGAACGCTAGAGCCTTCAATTTGTTCAATCCGCTCAGCCAGTCTATTGGCTAGATAAATACCCCTCGTTTTAATCCCAACTAACACACAATCATCGATGCCCTTATTCCGTTCAATAATTTCATGAGCAATCCGTGTTAAAGCACGACGAATCGCCTGGTCATCTAAGATCACTCTCTCTTGACTCATTGTTACACCTCCAAAACCATTTCCTCTACTGAAGCGGTTATACAAAAATCCTCTCACCATTCGGATGAGAGGATTTGTGGTTACAAACTTTGTCGAACTAGTGGCAAGTATAAGAGACTATCTCTAACCCACTAGTTTTCTCGTTGCTTCCGCTTCCTTCTCAGCCTCACGGGACTGTAGTTAAAGGACTAATATTTAATTGCTTATGACTATTATTGCAAAGTTCAAAAGTACTGTCAATCACTTTTTCGTAAAAAGTCTAACAGCGATGTCATATCCTCTGGAACAGGCGCTTCGAAAAGCATCTCTTCTTTCGTTCTTGGATGAGTAAAACCAAGAACTTGTGCGTGCAGGGCTTGGCCATCAATTGGTAATGTTTTTTTCGGGCCATACTTTGGGTCTCCTGCAATTGGAAAGCCGATGTACTTCATATGAACACGAATTTGATGCGTACGACCCGTTTCTAGTTGACATTGAACATAACAATAATTACGATAACGCTCAAGTACAGTAAAGTGTGTCACAGCATCTCGACTGCTTTCATCGGTCACTGTCATGCTTTGGCGATCTTGTTTATCACGTCCAATTGGCGCATCAATCGTTCCTTGGTTATGCTCGATGACCCCGTGAACAATCGCTTGATAAAGTCGTTTCGTTGTTTTATCTTTTAATTGCTGAACTAACGATTCGTGTGCTACGTCATTTTTTGCTACCATCAATAGCCCTGAAGTATCCTTATCAATCCGATGGACAATCCCTGGACGAATCACACCATTAATTCCTGATAAGTCCTTGCAATGTGCCATAAGTCCATTCACTAATGTCCCTGAATAATGACCTGGTGCCGGGTGAACCACCATTCCCCTCGGTTTATTAACGACAATAACATCCTCATCCTCATAAACAATATCTAAGTCCATCTCTTCAGGCTCAACTTCAAGCACTTCTGGTTCTGGCAGAAGTAGCACGATCGTATCGTTAGGTTGACACTTGTAATTGCTCTTTACTTTTTTTTCATTAACAGTTACATGGCCGTCTTTAATCCATTGTTGAATTTGTGTTCGTGACCATGACTCATCAAATGTTGTTAGCAATTTGTCAATTCGTTCATTCTCTTGTTCATCTGTAATAACCCATTCAAAACGTTCCATTAACTTTTCTCCTTTGTTCGGCGTTCTTCAAGAAGCACATAAATCATAATGATACCAACACCAATGACTAATGCTGAATCCGCAATATTAAAAATCGCAAAATCATAGTTGATAATAAGTACATCAATAAAGTCGATAACCTCTTGTCTAAATAAACGATCAATAAAATTTCCGATCGCACCACCTAATACTAAACCTAAACCAATGCCTAAACTACGATTGTTTCTTGCTTCTTTTTTTATATAGTATACAATGATCCCAATAACTAAAACCGTCACCACATAAAAGAACCACATCTGCCCTTGGAGAATCCCAAATGCTGCTCCTTGATTACGATGAGAAGTAATAAACAAGAATTGATCAATGATTGTGAAGCTCTCCCCAATCTCCATTGTCACATCAATAATCCACTTTGTCACCTGATCGATGATTATAATAATGAATGCAATTAAATAATAAAGCAAGATTTCTCCTCCGATCTCCATCTACTATGTACGTAAGAATTGTAGCACAGCGCCTCTTTTCAAACAATTGAAAAGCGAGCGATTGGTAAGAGGAGCTGTTCTATATGCACGTATCCACTGAGTTTGAATATCAAGTGTACAATTTACTTACGGTCCCCTTGTCTAATGTAAGAAGCCAGCTCCTCAGACCAATCATGCCCTACCGTTTAAATACCAATCATAGTGAATCGGTGCCTTCCCTTTTTCGTCGACTGTCGTAAGAAGCTTCACGCATTGGTGCTCTCCATCCCTCAAGCTCATCCACATACCCGACCAATTCTCCTGATCGCTGCGAAGAAGAGCTAGACTCGAGTAAATCTGAAAAATGGTTAATCGTCGAACCATACTTTAATTGGTCGTTCTGTATAGACACTTCCTCTATATCCCGCGTTACATACGAATCATTAAATGACATTACGAACCCTCTCCTTTGATGACGAGAATTAATACAACGATATATGATTAGTGTGACACATCGCACCCAAAATACGCGACACAACATTTGACAGACCGAAGTGACCTCGAGCCGATGGCGCCTGGAGCTAGACAATACAGAAATGCGCAAGGCGCCCGCTTATCGGCGACCAGCACTGGAGGACTGGCAAGTAGAAGCGCTTTTTTGCTTCTCTTGTCAGTCCGAAGTGACCTCGAGCCGATGGCGCCTGGAGCTAGACAATACAGAAATGCGCAAGGCGCCCGCTTATCGGCGACCAGCACTGGAGGACTGGCAAGTAGAAGCGCTTTTTTGCTTCTCTTGTCAGTCCGAAGTGACCTCGAGCCGATGGCGCCTGGAGCTAGACAA
>NZ_JAHPIV010000008.1:136280-199697 GCF_019039105.1 Desertibacillus haloalkaliphilus
TGGCAAGTAGAAGCGCTTTTTTGCTTCTCTTGTCAGTCCGAAGTGACCTCGAGCCGATGGCGCCTGGAGCTAGACAAAAACCGCGCTGTCAACTGACAACGCGGTTATCATCTTAATAATGAGCCGAAACAGTTGTTGCGCAATCAGAGCATAACGATGGATGTTCATCGTTTTCTCCAACTGTTGGTGAGACAACCCAACAACGTTCACAAGTCTCTCCATCTGCTTTTTTAACAACGATCGCTAATTCCTCAAATTGTTCAGCCTCAGCTGGTGCATCCGTTTGCTCTCCAGCAATGCTCACTTTCGATACGATAAAGAGCTTATGAAGACTTGGCAAGGCTTCTAGCAGCTGCTTAACTTCTTGATTCGGATATAGTGTAATCGCTGCGGTTAATGACTTCCCGATCACCTTTTCATTACGAGCATTTTCCAGTGCTTTTAATACATCATCACGAACAGTCATGATGTGATCCCATTTTCCCTTTAATGTGTCTGCTTGTTCGAAAGACTCAACTTTTGGCATGTCCGTTAATTGCACACTCTCTTCACTCACATTAGGAATGAACGACCATACCTCATCGGCGGTATGAGATAAAATTGGAGAGACAAGCTTAGTAAGTGTGACTAGAATCTCATACATAACCGTCTGAATCGCACGACGTTCCTCACTATCTGCATGATGAATATAAAGTGTATCTTTTGCAATATCCATGTAAAAAGAGCTTAATTCAATCGTACAGAAGTTATGGATCGTGTGATAAACCGTTGAAAATTGATAGTTATCATAAGCCTTCGTTACACGCTCAATCACATCGTTTAACTTGATTAGCATATATTGATCCATCTCAGTAAGATTTTCCCTTTGGACCGTGTGAACCGTAGGGTCAAAATCGTTTAAGTTCCCAAGCAAGAAACGGAATGTATTACGAATCTTACGATATACTTCTGAGACTTGCTTTAAGATCTTATCTGAGACGCGAACATCCGCTTGGTAGTCAACCGAAGCTACCCACAGACGTAAAATGTCAGCTCCTAATTGCTTCATAACATTGTTTGGTACAACCACATTACCTAATGACTTACTCATCTTACGTCCATCACCATCTAATGCAAAACCGTGACTTAATACCCCTTTGTATGGAGATTGACCAGTAACAGCCACACTAGTTGATAACGATGAGTTAAACCAACCTCGATATTGATCTGATCCTTCTAAATAAAGGTCTGCAGGACGTTGTAGTTCCTCACGCTCCACTAGGACAGCTTGGTGTGAAGAACCAGAGTCAAACCAAACGTCCATAATATCCATTTCACGTGTAAACGTACCATTCGGGCTGTGAGGTGACGTATACCCTTCAGGAAGAAGATCTTTAGTCTCCCACTCAAACCAGATGTTAGATCCATGTTCTCTAAATAAGTCTGAGACATGATTGATCGTTTCATCGGTCACAATCTCTTCACCGTCCTCCCCATAAAAGATTGGGATCGGTACGCCCCATGCACGTTGTCTTGAAATACACCAATCACCACGGTCTCTGACCATATTAAACAAGCGTGTTTCCCCCCATTCCGGGATCCACTCAACACCTTTGATCGCTTCTAATAAGTCCTCACGGAAGTCTTTAATGGAAGCGAACCATTGCGCTGTCGCTCTAAAGATGACTGGCTTCTTTGTTCTCCAATCATGTGGGTAGGAATGTGTCATAAATGACAGTTTTAATAAAGCACCAACTTCTTGTAATTTTTCAGTAATCGGCTTATTCGCAGCATCATAGAATAAACCTTCAAAACCAGGCGCCTCAGCTGTCATTTTCCCTTTATCGTCAACTGGACACAATACGTCTAGGTTATATTTTTGTCCAACAATATAGTCATCTTCCCCGTGTCCGGGAGCCGTGTGAACACAGCCCGTACCAGCATCTAATGTTACATGTTCTCCAAGCATAACGAGAGATTCACGTTCATAAAATGGATGTTGTGCCTTGACATGCTCGAGTTTATGGCCTTTAAATGTGCTAACGACCTCATGGTTTTCCCATTCTAATTCCTTGACCAATGTTTCAAATAGACCTGAGGCAACAACAAACTTATCTTCGCCGACTTTCACCACGCTATACTCTAAATCAGGATGAACAGAGATCCCCAAGTTTGCTGGAATCGTCCATGGCGTCGTCGTCCAGATAACAATCTTTTCATCTCCTGTTAGCACGTCTTTACCATCTTTCACTGGAAAAGCAACATAAATGGAAGGAGATCGTTTGTCATGGTATTCAATTTCCGCTTCTGCTAAGGCAGACTCAGACGATGGTGACCAATAGACCGGCTTTTTCCCTTTGTAAATATAGCCTTTCTTCGCCATATCACCAAATACTTTAATTTGCTGCGCTTCGTATTCTTTCGTAAGTGTCACATATGGATTGTCCCAATCCCCACGAACACCTAATCGTTTAAATTGCTCACGCTGACGATCAATTTGTTCAAGAGCATATTCCTCACATAACTTCCGAAACTCAGCAACAGTCATTGATTTACGATCGACTTTGCCGTTTTTCGTTAATGCTGTTTCAATTGGAAGGCCGTGTGTATCCCAGCCCGGAACATATGGCGCATGGAATCCTGCCATTGATTTATAGCGAACAATAAAATCTTTGAGGATTTTATTTAGGGCATGTCCCATATGGATATCACCATTTGCATACGGAGGTCCATCATGCAAAATAAACAACGGTCTCCCTTCTGTACGTCCTTGCACTTTCTCATATATCTTTTGACTTTCCCACTTCTCTTGCATTTCAGGTTCACGTTTCGGTAAATTCCCACGCATTGGAAATTCTGTTTTTGGCATCAATAAGGTTTCTTTGTAATCCATTACTCTTCCTCCTATTTATCTTTCTACGCGCCTCAAGGGTTTTTTATGTACAAAAAAACCTCCTCTCCCATATTAGGGACGAGAAGGTTACCCGTGGTACCACCCTATTAGATGAATGTTACCATCCATCCACTTGTTCATTCGTAACGTAAATGACGCGCCATAGCCTACTTATATTCTTACATATGTTCGATATGGAACTTCAGGGTGATTTTCCTTTTAGCTCTTTATCTTGGGCTTACACCGTCCCCAATTCGCTTTTCATAAAGACGTACTAAAAGTACTCTCCCTTTCAATGTTTTTAACATTATTCATCATTATTAGAGTATGAAAAAATTATATGATAACGAATCAACGCCAGTCAAGCGTCTACAGAAATTACTCTTTGATAAGCTCTTCTTCCATTGATTGACTTAGCTCATCCCAATCATCGCTCTTTAGCATTTCGAGTTGCGCTTCAATCAGCATTTTAAAACGCATTTTATAAACAGATGATTGCTTCTTTAGTTCTTCAATATCCATTGAAATCTTTCTTGATTTTGCAAGCGAATCATTAATAATCCGATCCGCATTTTTCTCGGCCTCTTTTACGATCAACTGAGCTTCCTTCTCAGCATTTCTTCTTACCTCTTCGGCGGATTCCTGAGCGACAAGAATTGATTTATTTAATGTCTCTTCAATATTTTTAAAGTGTTCTAGCTTCTCATCGAGTTCTGTTACCCGCTCAAATAACTCTTTTTTTTCACGTAGGACTGCTTCGTAATCCTTTATCACTTGATCTAAAAATTCGTTAACCTCATCCTCATCATAGCCACGAAATCCACGATTAAATTCCTTATTATGAATATCTAGTGGGGTTAAAGGCACGTTCTCCACCTCCAGCTTTAAGTCAGAAATTTCAATTATCTTCTAGGGAATCTATTCGACAACAACTCATAAAATCCTGCAAAAGCAACGAGTCATTTCCGTTTCCCAACAGAAACCCGCCATTTTCCTTTTTTCGTTTTGCCTTCAATAGACAAAAGTTTACTGCGACCAAGACCACGGACAGATAGATAGTCCCCTTCATCCAATTGAAAAGAGGGTTGTTCAACCGTTCTCCAATTCACTTTCACAAGTTTTTTTTGAATAAACGGAGTAACCTTCGTGCGCGACAGGTGATACATCTCTGCTAAAACAACATCTAATCGTAAAGAGGAAAGGGTCGTCACTTCCTCATCCCACTCCTCTTCTATACTCAATTGCTCATTAGCCTCAATCCGTTGTAGTCGAGCCTTAGCCTTTCCGATTGATTCAACATTCATTTCAACAAAGTCAGCAATCTCAGCTGCTACGACGACTTGGATGAGATTGTCCTTCATCAAAATATCACCAAATTTCTCTCGTTTTATACCTAGCCCCATAAGTGCCCCTAGAACATCACGATGTTCTAGTGTGACAAACTTCTTCGGATAGTCAACCTGAAACAAGCATAAAGCGAAAACGTCTTCGGTGGACTCCAAATAAGGAGGGGACAGATACGCTCTTTTCCGTTCGGAAAAACGAGTGCCTCCCCAAAAGGAGAGGCGAACATCCTCATCATGTCCAATCACACTTCTGACAATGTCTTGTTCACGCGGGTCTAGAAAATCCGTTACTCTATCGATAAAACGTGAACTGACGTCATCTTTCCATTGTAACACTTGGTCAACAAATGCACGCTCTTCTTCACGGAAGTGCTGATAAATACTCATTTGCTTGTTCCCCTTCTACATAAAGATCGCAACGACACCGTAACGTGCAAACGAAAGCGCTAAGATGGCTACGATTGGCGATATATCAATCATCCCGAGTGGCGGAATGAACTTTCGAAATGGAGCCAAATAAGGTTCTACGATTGAACCGAGAAATTGTCCGATACTTGATTCTCTAGCATTCGGAAACCAAGACATCAAAATGTACGCAATAATCATGTACGAATACAATTGCAATAATAATAAAATTAATGAACCAATTCCTTGCATTAAACGTCACCACCTTCAATTCCTATGTATCATATCGATCTTGCAGCATTTCTGTTATGGTTCCTGATACATCTACATTATCAGGTGTACAAAGGAAGATATTTGTCCCAAGCTTTTGAATATCTCCTCCTATAGCATACACTGTTCCGCTTAAAAAATCGACAATTCGTTTCGCTTGATCATGCGAAATCCGTTGCAGGTTAATGATTACAGCCTTGCGGTTTTTTAACTGATCAGCAATTTCTTGTGTTTCTTCATAGGTTCGAGGTTCAATTAACATCACTTTAGCTGATTGCTGTACACTCTGTAAGCTGACAACGTTTTGTTTTCCTGGTGCTTTCTTTTCATCTCGACGTTCATTGATATTTACTGCCTCAGATGACTCTTCTTCATAATTTTCCACTTCTTCATAATCATCTAATTCAAAAAAGCGTTTAAACTTGGATTTAAGCCCCATACGTTCCACTCCCCTTATTCATTCATTTCATTGCCAACTAACGAAGAACCTAAACGGATAAAAGTCGCACCTTCCTCAATCGCCACCGTATAATCATTAGACATCCCCATTGATAATTCATCACATGGTGCATGAGATAAGTGAAGAGCTTGTACCTTTTTTTGTAAAGCACACAAGCCCCTAAAAACAGGTCTCGTTTCTTCAATATCTTCCACAAAAGGTGCCATTGTCATTAAACCGACTACTTTAATAGCTGGAAATTGAGCTAGCGACTCAATAAATTCAATCACCTCATCAGGTTCAAGCCCAGCCTTTGACTCCTCACCTGAAACATTCACTTGCACAAAACAACGAACGATGTCATCCTCTTCCGCTCGTTTTTGAATTTCTTTCGCTAAACTGATGCGATCGAGGGAATGAAAATATGTGAATTTCCCAATCACTTTTTTAACCTTTTTCGATTGAAGGGAGCCAATAAAATGCCATGTTCCTCTAGAACCTAGTGCTTCCCATTTATCAAGGCCCCCTTCTACGCGGTTTTCACCAATATGTTCAATCCCAGCATCAAGGGCCTCACGTGTTGTCTCTTCACTTACATACTTCGTGACGGCTATGACCTTCACTTCCTTTGGATCACGGCCTACACGTTGACATGCTGCGTGAATTTGCTCGTTGATTGTTTGAAGATTTTCTTGAACTGTCAACGTAGTCACTCTCCTTTCAAACGTCGTCATTCGTCATTTTTTAAAGCAATAAATCCAATCATTCTTCCTGTCTTCTTCCCACCTTCTCGACGGTGAGAGAAGAAAAGTTCTTTTTCCGTTGCAGTACAGTATGAAGAGATTTGTATTTGCTCCTCTTTTATGCCTGCTTTTAACAGCTGTCGCTTATTACATTCCTTTAAGTCTAACTGAAAAGTGCCATGGTTCGTTCGTTTATACGGACGTCTCTCATCACTTGCTAATTGCTCATCAATCTTAGTAATGATGCGTTCATCAACTTCATAGGCCTCTTTGCTGATGGCAGGACCAATCACAACATAAATATCCGACACTGGTATAAGTTCATCCTCCACCCAACACTCGATCATCTTAGCAGTAATTGTTGCCACCGTTCCTTTCCAGCCGGCATGAGCAATTCCAATTAGCCCATGCTTTGGGGCAAAAAAGTAAACAGGTACACAATCGGCAAATACACTTGCTAACAAAACGTTTGGGCTGCGTGTATATAATCCATCAACGTTTGCGATCGACGTATCAAGCGAATAAACGCCTGAACCTTTATCAGCCTCACTCACGTTTTGTATCACCGCCTGGTGCACTTGCTCACCAAGCACCCAATCATCCATCCCTATGTTCAATTCTTTTCCAAGTTCTTTTCGATTGTTCATCACATGTGTATCCCGATCACCAACATGTAGCCCAAAGTTTAACGTATCGTACGGAGCATGACTATGCCCACCATTTCTCGTTGAAAAACCGACAACAAGTCGATGATCCAACACTTCCCATTCTGGTATGGTTAAATATAGATTCGCTTTTTGAACAAACGGTTCCTTCACGATTTTCGACACTTCCTTATTTTTCTTTCGTTTTTGACAGAATGAGGAACATTTTTTTATCTATTCTAACATATTTTTCTTCATGCTAGAACGCACTTTATCAACGATGGGTCCGAATGGCTACATTTTTTCAGATCTTTTATTCACTTGTCACTGTTCCACTTGGTGGTAATTGAACGAGAATGCAATCTGCACCGATCTTGATAATGTTGCTCCACGGAATAATGACCTCATCTTGTTTACCAAAAAAACTCATCATCTTCCCAGTCCCATTAATAATAATCGCTTCAATTTGACCTGTATATAAATTAATATCAAGATCACCTAAATTTCCTAATCGGCTGCCATCGTCAATATTGACAATATCTTTGGTTTGCATATCTGATATTTTCATCATCAAAACCACCACCTTTCCCTACACTATATGAACGAATACAAGAAATTATTAAAATAAAGCCTATCTCATATGAGGTCGCTATTAAAGGTAAACAGAGAAATAACATTCACTTCCACGACGCAATTCGCTGATAAGTGCACATCGTCAAACCATAAAAAAACCTGTTGGAATCCAACAGGTCAACTGTGCGCATGTTTATTCATTTGTTGAATGGCCGCTTTTTCTAATCTTGATACTTGCGCTTGCGATATCCCGATTTCATCGGCGACTTCCATTTGTGTTTTTCCTTGGAAAAAGCGCATATCAAGAATCATTTTTTCACGTTCATTTAAACGAACCATTGCTTCTTTAATCGCTATTTCTTCTACCCAATTAACATCTTTTTGCTTATCATCACTGATCTGATCCATCACATAAATTGGGTCTCCACCATCATTATAAATCGGCTCAAATAAGGATACTGGATCTTGGATCGCATCCAGTGCAAAAACAACATCTTCCTTAGGAACATCTAACACTTTTGAAATTTCTTGTACCGTTGGTTCTCGGTCTCTTGATTTTTCATTCATGAGGTTGTCCCTAACCTGCAAAGCCTTATAAGCGATATCACGCAATGACCTTGATACACGAATCGGGTTATTATCACGTAAATAGCGACGAATTTCACCGATGATCATCGGAACTGCATAGGTAGAGAATTTTACATTTTGACTTAAATCAAAGTTGTCAATCGATTTCATCAAACCTATACAACCGACCTGAAAAAGGTCATCAACATATTCACCTCGATTATTAAAGCGTTGTATCACGCTTAAGACTAACCGAAGATTTCCACTTACAAGCTCTTCTCTTGCAGACGTATCACCATTTTGAAGTTGTTCGAATAACTCCCTCATTTCCTTGTTCTTTAGTACTGGTAATTTTGATGTGTCAACTCCACAAATTTCAACTTTATTTCGTGTCAATTCTTTCCCTCCTAACAGGAGATGATGTTCAAGTTAAGTATCTCCTCAGGAGGGAAAAATATGCACAACCTTGTTTTAGAAACGACTGTATATCTTCCATAAACAGGGTCATACAGCGGTTTCAAAAAGATTTATTTTTTTATTACTAAAGGGTCATCATCAAATCACAATGGATGAGCTGCTTACACCATTTTATTAAATTCTTTCCGTAGACGCTTGATGATTCGCTTTTCCAATCGTGAAATGTATGATTGTGATATCCCTAACATATCAGCGACATCTTTTTGTGTTTTTTCTTCATCACCAGCTAGTCCGAATCGAAGTTCCATAATCTGTTTTTCGCGATCATTTAACGTATGAAGTGCTTTTACTAACAACTTGCGATCAACCTTATCTTCGATCCCTCTCGTAATGATATCCTCTTCAGTTCCGAGCACATCTGAAAGCAGTAGTTCATTGCCATCCCAGTCAATGTTAAGTGGTTCATCAAATGATACTTCTGAGCGAATTTTATTGTTTCGTCGTAAGTACATTAAAATTTCATTCTCGATACAACGTGAGGCATAAGTTGCGAGCTTAATTTTCTTTTCTGGATTAAACGTATTGACAGCTTTAATTAAACCAATTGTACCGATACTGATTAAATCTTCTATGTTTATTCCTGTATTTTCAAATTTACGTGCGATATAAACAACCAATCGCAAGTTTCTTTCAATAAGCATCGAACGAACCGCTTGATCCCCAGAATTTAATTTACTTAACAGGTGCGCTTCTTCTTCTTTAGAAAGCGGAGGTGGTAAGGCCTCACTACCGCCAATATAATAAATTTCATCAGCTTTGACCCCAATTTTATATAGAAATCTGTACCAAAATAATGTAACCTTCAGCTTCAACATTTACAGTCCTCCCATTTTTTCTCTACTTTCAGCTTCTCTCCTATTAGGCAAGCTTTTTTCCTTGATCTGAAATCATCATTTTTGGATGAAGAATGCACTGATACTCATCTTCACTTGATAAAGGTGTATGGTTTAATCCGAGTAACACTTTTTTTATTAAATGCTCTTCACCCTTTTCCTTCACTTTGACATAATCAGGCTTTAACGCCATTAAAAATTGGTTTTGTTGACCGACACCTCGATAGGGGATAATCCGCATTCGGTGTTCTAATTCTTGACTTTCCTCGTCCATTGTCTGATTGCCAAGTTGATCGACCTGTGCAATATTTTCAATGAATGACGCTGGAAAGTAACCTGAAAGCTTAGTCATATCTAAAATCATGACAGGTGCTTTCGAGATTGGATCTTGCAATTGGTTCCCACTATCTATTAAGCCTCTCGTTTCTATGAAAATATCACCAATCGTAATCTCTACCTCTGTCAATTGGTCATATCGTACTTTTTTCACTTTAATCGCAGTGACTCTTCGCTTTGAAAAATACCACACACACGGAAAAGCAATAAGGACAAATAACCAACTAATTGGACTTCCAAAACCAGTACTGGTCGTTATGACAAGTCCATTTAAAATGGCTGCATCTGATTGTAAGAAGTAATGAATGGCAAACATCCCACCCCCAATTGCAAAAGTCACAAAATAAAACATAAAGAGGTTTTCTAAGAAGTAAGACAATCGCTTGAAACCAAAGGCCATCAGTACAATCGACATGGAGAAAAGAATCTTCATCCACGGTTGATAGAACAAAAAAGACAGTGGTGTAAATAAAAGAAAGACAATGCTCGATGCAAAAAGACTACTGATCAGTAATCTCCATTTACTTATTGACCGTTTTAATACAGTCGCTGTTAGATAAAGTAACAATAGGTCGATGCATACGTTCAGAAACCATATAACATCCAAATAGACGGTCATCAGTGATCCTCTCTACTTTTAAATTTGAAACAAGTATATATCAGATTCTATTTGAAAGTCTGTCATTTCATGACGACATTACCATTATAATTTTGAAAGAAATCCATTTTTTTTGTCATCGAAACCTATCTGCATCGACAAGACTCCAGGCCTCTCCTACAAAGTTTGCTACAAATATAAAAAGAGGCTGAGACACTATGACAGTTACTTCCGCTTCGGATCGTCGATTTCCACGGGCAACCATCATTCCAACTTATATTTATATCAGCTAGGGGTATTGAACCAATCCTTGAAAATTTACATTCTCAGCTTCCTATACTATAACCGATCGTATATAGAATAAAAGTTTTTAGTTATGTCCCATCACCATAAACCCATTCCGAAGTGACCTTGAGGCGATGGTGCCTGAGCTAAACATAAAAAAACACACCTTATGATCATAAGGTGTGTTTTTAACATCCATTATTTACGTCTGCGACGGTTTCTTAAGAATGTTGGAATATCTAATGTATCCATTTGTTCATTTTGTTGAGGTGCTGACTTTGTCACTCTATTCGGTTCACTAGCGACGGGCTCCTCTTGCTTAGGTGCGCTTGTGCTTGTCGGTTGATTAACCGTTTTCGTCGCGTTTAATCCACCTGAACGTTGATTTTTCGATGGAGGCGTATTCTCGGTATCATCAAAACCAGTTGCAATCACCGTAACAACAATCTCGTCCTTTAAATTTTCATTAATGACTGAACCAAAGATCATATTTACTTCTGAATCGGATGCACCAGAAACAATTTCAGCCGCTTCATGAACTTCGAATAAACTTAAATTCGAACCACCCGTAATATTCATCAGCACCCCTTGAGCACCATCTACAGATGTTTCTAAGAGCGGACTAGAGATTGCCTTTTTAGCAGCTTCAGTTGCCCGATTTTCACCTGTTGCGATCCCAATTCCCATCAATGCTGAACCTTTATCAGTCATAATCGTCTTCACATCGGCAAAGTCGAGGTTAATGAGTCCTGGTACTGCAATTAGATCTGAAATCCCTTGCACCCCTTGACGAAGAACGTTATCTGCTTCTCGGAACGCCTCAAGCATTGGTGTGTTTTTATCAACGATCTCCAACAATCGATCGTTTGGAATAACAATTAATGTATCAACCTTTTCCTTCAACCCATTAATACCTGCAGCAGCCTGTGTTGAACGTTTTCGCCCTTCAAATGTAAACGGACGAGTGACTACACCAACAGTCAACGCACCTATTTCCTTGGCTACCTCGGCGATGACCGGAGCGGCACCAGTACCTGTTCCACCACCCATACCAGCAGTGATAAATACCATATCCGCACCTGTCAACGCCTCTTCTAGCTGTTCCTTGCTCTCTTCCGCTGCTTTCTTTCCTATTTCCGGATTTGCTCCTGCACCGAGGCCTCTTGTTAGCTTACCTCCTAGTTGAAGCTTTGTTTCAGCTTTAGAAAGGTGAAGAGCTTGAGCATCTGTATTGACAGCGATAAATTCTACACCTTGTAATCCATTTTCAATCATTCGGTTGACAGCGTTACTTCCACCGCCACCAACACCGATAACTTTTATTTGCGCTAACTGATCCATATCCATTTCAAACTCTAACATTTAAGGTCCCCCTAATCAATCGTGTATGCCATCATATGAGTTATATTTCATTATTCAAAAAAGACTTTTAGCCATTTCTTCATCTTCTTTTTTATCCCAGGGTCTTCCTTCGATTTCTTTTCTTCATTTTCCTGCTTATTTACTGGTTTTTCTACCTCTTCGGCAGAAGAAACTGAAGAAGCAACCTCTTTCCCTTGGATCTTCACATTCCGATAAGCGAACTGAATTAAACCAACACCCGTTGTATATTGAGGTTCTCGAACTCCAATATAGTCAGGGATCGCAACGCGAACATTACTTTCTAAAATTTCCTTAGCTAACTCAAGTACGCCAGGAATCATAACCGATCCACCTGTTAACACATAGCCACCCGGTAGATTATCATACCCTAGGCGGCGAATTTCATTTTCAATTAATTCAATGATTTCTTCCATCCGTGGTTCGATAATATGAGCCAGTTCGAACTGTGAAAACGTCTCATCTTCATTGCTACCAATAGTCGTAACTGTAAATGTTTCTTCATCAGAAGCTTCATCAATATAAGCATGACCATGCTTTCGTTTGATTCGTTCCGCTTCCTCTGTTGTGGTTTTCAAACCAACCGAGATATCGTTGGTGATATGGTCACCACCGATAGGTAGGACAGATGTCGCCTGCAGGACACCGTGCTCAAAAACTGAGACCGTGACTGATCCGCCACCGATATCAACAAGCGCAACACCTAACCCTTTTTCGTCTTTTGATATAGCAACGGCTCCAGCCGCTAGCGGCTGTAAGCAAATATCAGCAATTTGTAAGCCAGCACGTTCAACGCAACGTAATAAATTATGTAAAATTGTTTTCGAACCTGTAATGATTGTTCCTTCCATTTCAAGTCGAACCCCAATCATCCCTCTTGGGTCATTAATTTCTTCCAAGCCATCAACAATAAATTGTTTTGGGATAACATCAATAATTTCTCTCTCAGGTGGAATCGAAACAACTTGTGCTGCATCAATCACACGTCCGATATCTTCATCTCCAATTTCCCTATCTGAGCTTGATACAGCGACAACACCATGACAAGGCTGCAACTGTACGTGATTACCATTTACGCCGACAATCACTTGATTAATTGATAAGCCAATCATCCGTTCAGCCTCTTCAACGGCTCTACGTATCGATTGTACTGTTTCGTCAATATCTACGATTGAGCCTTTTTTTATCCCTTCAGAACTTGCATTACCGACACCAATAATATTTAATGAGCCATTCGCCATTTCTCCAATGATTATCCTAACATTGGATGTACCGATGTCTAAACTAACATAAATCTCATTGCTGTTCACTCTGTGGCACCTCCTTTAATTATGTATAGCGCTGTATTCGTTGCTATATTTTTTTCGTACACGTAATTGCTAAATGTCATGCGACTTACGAGTCGTAGTATTTCGTAGTAAGAAATGTATTCAACATTTGTTATGCATTCCCTTTTTTAATTTTACATTTTTTCGAATCATCGTCATATATTGTTAATAAAAGTTCCTTTTCACAAAGACGTGCTGTTTTCTCTTCGAGTTTTCCATTGTGAAAGTAATATACGACGAATGACAGCAATATTGTTAAAAAGTCGAACACCGAATGCAAAAATTGCTGCTAAATATAAGTCTACACCAAGATGAACACCTAGAAAAGCTAAACCTGCAGCAAGTAAAATATTGAAAAAGAAACCAGTGACAAAGACCGTAGCCTCAAAATTTTGCTGCAGGTGGGCACGAATCCCACCAAATAACGTGTCTAAAGCTGCAAGTACAGCGATTGACAAATAATTCGAATATTCATTCGGCACACGGAACTCGGTCATAAACCCTAACAAAAGACCTATAAGTAGCCCTAGTAGAGGTAACCACATTGCTACGAATCCCCCTCTCTTACTTGCTCCATATATCGAACTCTGATCGTTTGTTCGTAAGGAGGTAATGTTAATTCATTAATGGGCGTTGATGTCAGTTCTAAATTCTCAATTGCAAAGTAATCTACCGATTCAGATACGACCATTTGGTTATGTAGCTTCTCGGCATCATCGGAGAGTACTTTAATTTCAAGTGGCAAAGGGGGGATCCGACGCCCATTGACATGAGTAATACCGTTAACATCTCGAAATGCCGTTGTTGATACGACTCGTTGATCTCCTATCGCAATTCCTTGGGCATTATACATATTTAACTCGTTCATCAAGAATTGAAGGAGTTGAGGGGAAACAGTTCGATTTTGTCCACCTAGTAGACGATCATTGTAGAGTGGTTCAACAGTTAAGATGACCCCTTCTCCAGTCACTTCGGTTATTCCCGCCTCTTCACGCAATTCATCAAGTGCCTCCTCAATAAATAAATCCACATTTTCACTTTGATCAAGTAAATAATTGTCTCGTTGTGCCTCGTACCTTTCGATCTCTTCTAGGAGCTGTTGATATCTTTCCTGCTCTAGTTTAAGTTCCTCTCGTAATTCTAAAACATTTCTTGTATCACGAACGACCGGTTCTTTCGTCGTTTGAAATTGAATCGCCAACATAAAACCAATAACAGCTAAAATGAGAGTAAAAACGACTCGATGATCCTTCATTCGTTTCACCCCTTCTCAGACAAAAACGGATCAAGAACGATGTTATCCCTTTTTTGTATTCGCACTTCAATTTGATCATTGACAAGCTGATCCTTAACTCCACCAATGATATTTAACGATTGTTCAAATTTATCCGGGTCACCAATCGCTGTAATCACAAACGGAGCATAAGATGTATGTCCATCGATCCGTATGACTGGTCCTGCGCATTGAATGTACGAATGGTGTGAAATCCGCTGACCGTTAATCGCAATTGCTTCAGCATCACTGACGATTAATTCGTGAACGACTTTATGGATATGTTGTTCATGGACGATATAATCATTCGGGTTACCCTCTTCAGGGACATAAGAATAATCAGATAAGGACACTTCAATTCCCGGCCCTTGTACCTCAACCTTTCCCGTCACTTTACGTAATTTCTCAAGATCCTCGACAAGATTAAAATAGGTTGCTTCTTGCTGTGCAATTTCTGCTTCTAACTCTCTTACATTTCGCTGCACTTGACGTAATTGCTCTTGACGATCTCGATTTGCGGTTTGTTGCATTAAAATTTCTCGACGAAGCTCATCTTCATGGCGCCACTGACTTTCACTTACCGTTGGGTCTGCTTGATTTTCATTTGCGTACTGATAAGATAGCGAGACGATAAAACCAGTCACCAGTAACACAAATGAGAGAATCACATGCTTACCTCTCACCTTCAATTTCTACTTCCTCCTCGTCTACTACACGTTCAAATTCCTCAAAATAAGGCGTCATTCTCAAGTGGATAATCCCTTCAGCTTCCGGATCAATCTCTTCGACGATCGAAGGATAAGCAGTGAACTTGTCTGAAAATTGCCGGATCGTTGACTGGACTTCAAAGCCATCGTTCATAAATAAAGTCATGCGTAATGGGTCATTTTCGGTTGGTGTATGGTAAATTTCTGAGATCCGATGAATTAACGCCTCTGGCAATTTGATTAATTCAGCAGCAAGCTCTTGTACCTCTTCCCCTTGCTCCCAATTCACAAGAATTGGAGCATCAACAGGCAAATAGTTACGGTCCATTTCATCAAGAAATGTCCCTGTTTCAATGATCGGATAATATTTCCCTTCATCCATTAAATAAGCAACGCGTGGGTATTCTAAAACTTCAATCTCTATTTTATTTGGAAAACGACGATAAACGGTTGCTTCTTTAATTTCATCAAGTGCCTCTAGAGTCGTGGCAACCACACTTCGATCTACATTCCATATACTTGTCCCTTCTGCTAGACCACTTTCAGCGATAATCAGTTCATCATTTACATAATAATGCCCAGTCACCTCAATGCTACGAATATGACTTAATGACGACTGAAAGTAAACAACAATTAAGATTAGTAGGAAGAAAATCGATAAGTAGAAAATCAAACGTCGATTTGTTCGCTGTCTGCGTTGCTCCTTCAATTTCGGAATACGGTCGTTAATTGTTATAACCTTATCATTTGCCATGATGCTTCCTCCATTGTAAAGCAATAGTATTTGACTAAAAATCAGTCGTTAGACTCACATAATACATCATATGGACGTAAAATCTCGAAAACGGCATACACGTGTTATGCCGCTACTTAAATCTTTATTTATAAAAACTGTATCATGTTTCCTGACTCGTAGATTGACCAGCACGATTGTACATAAAATAAAGAAAAGATAACGTCCAATTTTCCTTTAAATTATATCATAATCACTGCTTAAAAAGTGTACAACCGTGTTGTTTTTTAAAGTTTTTCAACTTTGTTGACCAACAATTTCAACTTCAGTCTCCATCCTTACTTGAAAGCGATCATAAACTGTACGTTTAACATGCTCAATTAGACCAAGAACATCTTCTGCTTTTGCATCTGCAACATTGACGATAAAATTCCCATGCATCTCTGAGATCTGCGCGCCACCAATCTGATATCCTTTTAACCCAGCTTTTTCAACAAGTTGGCCAGCATAATTAGGAAGCGGGTTACGAAATACGCTGCCTGCACATGGATAATTCCATGGCTGTGATTCACGGCGGTAATCCTTATTTTTTTGCATCTCTTTTACAATTTTATCGCGATCACCGGATGTTAAGTTAAAAACCGCCTCGACACAAACCCCTTTTTCTTTTTGAAGTTTCGACGTTCGATAGGAAAAATCCATCTCATCGTTTGTCAGCCATTTCATCGATCCATCTGGAAATAAAATATGCGCTTCTTTAAGTATATTTGAGATATCAGATCCATGCGCACCTGCATTCATAAAAACAGCCCCACCGACAGAGCCCGGGATACCCCCAGCAAACTCAAGACCAGATAACCCTTTCTTACTAATAATCGTCGCAAGTTTAATGAGGGAATAACCGCCTCCAACTCGTATCTCTTCACCATTTAATTCTAAATGGTCGAGACCTTCCGCTAACTTAATCACAACACCTCGTATGCCCCCATCACGGACAAGCATATTTGAGCCGCGACCAATCATGCGCCAAGGTAGCTGATGCGTCATTACAAGGTCGACAACTTTCTTAAGCTCCTCTATCGTAGCAGGTTTAATTAACACATCGGCAGGACCGCCAATTTTCCATGTCGTATGGTTAGCTAGCGGTTCATCGATATAAACATTTTCTATATTCTCCTCGTGAAGTTGATCAATAAATCGTTTCATGGTGTGTCCCCCTCCTAAACCTAAATTAGCGTTATCATTGTTAGTTTACTCTATGCGATTGTCATGCATTTAGTGTGTTAGTTCGAAAGCTCCTTCATTAAACCGTATAAATCCTGGGCTGCACGAGGCATTCCTAGGCTTTGTGAGGACTGGTGCATCTCCTCCCATTTACCGTTTGTCGTTAAGATTTCGTCAATATCTTTCATCAGTTTTTCTCCATTCATTTCCTGTTCCAGTCGTACATATGCTGCCCCTTCTTTCCTTAAGGCTTGCGCATTTTTTTCCTGATGGTTATTTGTCACATACGGACTCGGTATTAAGATACTTGGAATTCCGAGCGCTGTGATTTCAGCAAGCGATGTTGCTCCAGCTCTTGCTACCACAAGATCAACACCAGCTAATACTTCTGGCATGTTATGAATAAATGGGCGGATCAATACATTTTCGGGATTTCCTTGTTTCTTCACTTCATTCATGACGGAATCATAATGAACATCCCCTGTAACATACAAAAATTGATAATCTCTTATTTTAGCTTCAGGTAGAACTTCCAAGAAAGCTTCATTAATCGGTCTTGCCCCTCTACTTCCGCCAACGATTAGAACCGTTTTCTTTCCGTCCGCTAGACCGACAGAGGCCCTTCCCCTTTCACCATCCGTATCGATTACTTCTGTAGCTCTCGGGTTTCCCGTATAAACAACTTTTTCTTGTGGAAAATAACGAGTAGATTCCGAGAATGAAATCGCCACTTTATCGACATAACGACTTAAAAACTTATTCGTTAAGCCGGGCACACTATTTTGTTCATGTATGATCGTCGGGATGTTTAACTTCGCTGCTGCATAAACGACAGGCCCACAAACATAACCACCTGTACCAACCACGACATCCGGCCTGAAATCTTTGATCATTTTTTTAGCATCACGAACCCCTTTTAGAAAACGATAAATCGTTTTAACATTTTCTACTGATAGCTTCCTTCTAAAACCCGAAATTGTAATTGTCTTAAAGGGAATACCCTCTCTTGGTACAATTTTACTTTCTAGTCCATTTTCTGTTCCTATGTACAACAAGTCTGCATGTTCATTTGTTTTTTTTATTTCTTTGACTAAGGAAAGAGCAGGATAAATATGGCCTCCTGTTCCTCCACCGCTAATTATCACTCTCATTGAGAACCTCCATGACCCCATAGTTTTAAGCCCTTCTTTGTAAACGGTTATCATTTATTTTATTAGATAGAGCCTGTTTGAATACCCATTCTTTGACTTTCAATTTCATTACTAGAGCGTGTTCAAAAAAAGAAAAAACAGCCTTTTTTGAACAGACCCTACTACCCATTTTATCATGATTTAATAATGGATTATACATTGCTGGTTTCGAAAACTCGTGATCGTTTTCAACTATTTTTTGTAGAAAAATTCCAGCAAAAAAGCCTTGCTTGAAGGTCAAAGAGAAGTGATCTTTTCTACCCTTTAAGCAAGGCTGTTGAATTGATCGAATCATTAGTACCTGGCATAACGACTTACATTTAAAAGGACGCCAACCGCCACTAGCATTAACGTCAACGATGATCCACCATAGCTTAAGAATGGTAACGTAATCCCTGTTACAGGCATCAAGCCAGTCACAACGCCTATATTTATCATGACTTGAATCGCAATCATACCTATGATACCGACCGCTAATAAACTACCATAGAGATCTTGTGCACCAAGCGCCACGCGAATCCCTCGCCACAGCAACACACCGAAAAGGAAAATCACAAATACACCGCCAATAAATCCTAACTCCTCAGATAAAATCGCAAAAATAAAGTCCGTTTGTGGCTCCGGTAAATAGAAATACTTTTGCCTACTTTCACCCAGCCCTAAGCCCATAAGTCCACCTGGGCCAATCGAGTACAGCGATTGGATGATTTGAAAGCCACTTCCAAGGGGGTCTGACCAAGGATCAAGGAACGATGTAATACGCTTTATCCGATATGGAGCAGAGGCAATCAGTGCAACCAAACCAGCTAGTCCGACTACACCTAACCCGACAAAGTGGCTAACCTTTGCACCTGCCACATAAATCATAATCACGCACGTCCCAACCATGACTGCACCTGTTCCTAAATCAGGTTGCAACATAATCATACCAAATGCGAGAAGAACGAGTGACAATGACGGTAATAACCCTTTTTTAAACGAGGTGATTTTCTTTTGGTTTTCTGATAAGTATTTTGCTAAGAAAGCAATCATCGCTAATTTCATAAATTCAGAGGGCTGAATAGAAAATGCACCAACCCCTAACCAACTCCTCGCCCCCCCACGGACGAGACCTACACCTGGGATTAAAACGATGATTAGCAAAAGAAAACAAATCAGTAAAAGAACTTTTGCCCACGTTCGCCATGTCCAATAATCAATATTCATGACAAAGAACATCGCTAGCACGCCTAGTCCTGCAAAAAATAATTGCCGTTTCGCAAAGAAGAACGAATCATCGAAACGATAGGTCGCCCAAGCGGCACTTGCACTATACACCATGATCATTCCAACAGTTAGTAATGCTAAGGTCGTAATAATAAGTATCATATCCGGTGCTGTTTTGTTTTTAGGCACTATCGACACCTCATTCACACAATGAATTCAAGGTACAACCTCTATTACCTATACGTATGCACCGGATATGAAAACATGTCCCCTATTCCATAAGTTTACCGATGGCAGCGATAAACTTATCACCTCTTTCTTCAAATGTACGATATTGATCCCAGCTCGCACACGCAGGAGATAACAGAATAACATCTCCACGCTCAGAAAGGTTATACGCCTCTTGGACGGCTGTTTCTGCATTTTTAGTTTCTCTAATCCATTGAACACCAGCTACTTGTGCTGTTTTCACCAACTTCGATTTCGTCTCACCAAATGTGATCACAGCTTTCACCTTCTTTAGATAAGGCAATAAGTCATCAAAACCATTGCCACGGTCCAAACCACCTGCAAGTAAGACGATCGGTGCATCAAATGCTGTGAGTGCTTTTTGAGTCGCAAGACTATTTGTTGCTTTTGAATCATTAAAAAATTTCCTTCCGTTCTTTGTCCCCACATATTGAAGACGGTGTTTAACACCTGAGAAGGTTTTAAGAACTTCGGTGATTTGTTTTCGAGTTGCCCCCATTAATAAAGATGCGGCAACGGCCGCCAAGACATTTTCAAGATTATGTTTTCCTGGTAGGACAATATCCGCAACTGAAATGATTTCTTCTCCCTGGAAATAGACCACTTCATCTTTTATATAAGCACCATCAGAGACCTCTTTTGTTACTGAAAAAGGGATAAGTCTCGCCTTTGTTTGCGAGGCTAACGATACGACGTCACGATCTTCTGCATTTATGACGGCAAAGTCATCCTCTGTTAGGTTAGCAAAAATTTTCGCCTTTGCTTTTCCATATTCTTCTCTTGTGCCATGATAATCGAGGTGAGCATCAAATAAATTCAAAAACACACTCACCTTTGGATGAAACCGCTCTGTGCCCATTAACTGAAAGCTCGATACTTCAGTCACAATAATATTGTTTATCGTCGCTGTTTCTGCAACTTCACATGCAACTGTACCAATATTACCAGCGACTAAAGGTTCACGCCCACTACCTTTTAACATGTCAACAATGAGCGTCGTTGTCGTTGTTTTTCCATTTGAACCAGTAATAGCAATCATATCTGCCTCTGAAAGTAACGAGGCTAGCTCAATTTCTGTTACAACCGATATTCCTCTCTCGATCGCTGCTTTTACAATCGGATTTGAGTAAGGTACTCCAGGGTTTTTCACAATAAAGTCAACTGGCTCATCCAGTAATGAGACAGGATGAGCTCCACAGACGACATCGATTCCAATTTGTTCTAGCTGCTTGGCTTGCTCGTTCTCTTCTAACGGTTTAGCATCATTCACTATGATCGTTGCCCCTAATCGGTGCAACAGCTGACTGGCTGCAAAGCCACTCTTTGCGAGCCCTAACACAAGTACTCGTTTTCCACGAAATTGATTCATATCTTTCATCTACATCCACACCTCTAAGTAAATAGCTATAATCGCAAACAACATTCCAATGAGCCAAAAGGTGACTACGACTCGCCACTCTGACCATCCTGATAACTCATAATGGTGGTGCAGTGGACTCATCTTAAACACACGTTTCCCTCTTGTTTTAAATGAGATCACTTGAATAATGACCGATAACGTTTCAATGACAAATACGCCACCAATAATAATTAGTAAAATCTCCATTTTCGTAAGAATCGCAACGGCTGCAATCGCACCACCTAATGCTAACGAACCAGTATCACCCATAAACACTTTTGCAGGGTGAGCATTAAAAACAAGAAAACCGAGAACCGCCCCAACGACGGCTGCACAAAAGATCGCAACATCAATCATTGACGCATTCCAAGCGAGTACAGCAAACGCACCAAATGCTATGGCACCAGTACCAGCTAACAACCCATCTAACCCATCTGTTAAATTAACGGCATTCGATGCGCCTACGAGCATGATGATCACAAGCGGTAAATAGAACCAACCAATATCAATGGAAAGATTTGTAGTTGGTATGGTTAGATCTGTACTGTATCCTGCTTGGATTAAACCATAATAAAAAATAAGAGCAATAATCAGTTGACCAATCAGTTTTTGCTTCGACGTTAACCCTAAATTCCGTTTCATAACGACTTTGATAAAATCATCCAAAAACCCTAACAAACCGTAACCAAACGTAACAATTAAAAGCAACAGCAATTCGGTTGAGAAGCTTAAGAATTTGTTCGACATGATTAAAGTCGTTATGATAATTGAAATAATAATCATCACACCGCCCATTGTCGGCGTCCCACTCTTTTTTTGGTGTGATTTCGGCCCCTCCTCACGAATACTCTGACCAAATTTTAAACGCCTTAAAAACGGGATGAGTATGGGAGATAAAAGGACAGCAACAAGAAATGAAGCAAGCAATGTAAAAAATAAGACACGTTCTAACATATCGTTTTCCCCCTTCCCCTTAAGACGTCACTTTCTCAATGATGGTTTCTAATTGTAGTCCACGTGATGCTTTGAATAGAATCACTGTATTTTCATCTAACAAGCTTTCGATCATTGGTATCGCTTCTTCCTTTGTTTGATAAGAGTTTATATCCATTGTATGGCTGTTTTCTTTGCGTAATTCATCAGCAATCCATTGCCCTCTGTCTCCAATCGTAATGACAGCCGTAATCGGATCAGAAATCGAAGCAGCTACCGAACGATGCAGGTCTTCTTCATCATTTCCTAATTCGTACATATCTCCTAAGACAACGACTTTGTTCATATAATTATTAAGTGACTTAATCGTCTCAACAGCTGCGATCATCGACGTCGGGCTCGCATTGTAGGCATCATTGACGATTAACGCGTTACGCTTCCCTTTTAATGTTTGCAAGCGCATCGTCGTTATCGCTAGTTCCTCAAGTCCTGCTTGGATCGTCTGATCATCAATCGCTAGATCTCTAGCAAGCGCAATCGCAAATGTAGTATTTTTGACATTGTGCTTACCTAACAACGGCACCATAAATGAAGACGTTTCATTGGCTAGCTTGAATACGTAGCCCTTTTCATTACCATTGACTGACGTGATCCTAACATCATTACGCTCACCATACCCACAACAAACGGTTTTTGGAGTCAAATATGGAGTCAGTAATGGTTCATCACCATCAACGATCACCTTACCACCTGAATTTAATCCATCGACGATTTCCATCTTTGCTTTCGCTATTCCTTCTCTACTACCAAGCTGTTCAATATGAGACTCACCGATATTGGTCACAACGGCATAGTTTGGTTTGGCAAGTTTACTTAAAAATGAGATCTCACCAAAACCGCTCATACCCATCTCTAAAATAAGCAATTCTGTTTCTCGTGGCATATCCAAAATCGTTAATGGCAGTCCGATATGGTTATTAAAATTCCCTTCCGTTTTATGGGTTTGGTATGATTTTGACACAACGCTTTCGATGATATCTTTTGTCGTCGTTTTTCCGTTGCTCCCTGTCACACCCACAACGATTGGCTTTATATCTTGTACGTAGAGCTCTGCCAATTGCTGAAGTGCCTGTAGCGTATCTTTTACAAAATAGATATGCACATGAGATGGTAAATCGTCTGGGAGTGGATGCCCTTCCTGCCAAAGGGTTGCTGACGCGCCATTTTTGATCGCATCCTCTAAAAAGTCATGACCATCAAAACGTTCCCCGACGATTGGAACAAATAATCCATTCTCCAACGATACACGACTGTCAATGGTAACCTGATCATATCCAGTCCCATCATGATCATCTATGTGTTTTGTTTTAAGGCAAATTTGTTTGATCAGTGAACTAGTTACTTTCATATGTTTCCCCTCTCAATCACCGCTCTGGCCACTTCGCGATCATCAAAGTCATAGCTTTGGGTGCCAACAATTTGATAGGTTTCATGTCCTTTCCCGGCAATCACCACAACATCGTCTTTTCGTGCCTCGCGAGTGGCATATTCAATCGCTTTTTTTCGGTCCATTTCCACGAGATAATTTCTTCCAGTAACACCTGCTTCCATATCGGCTAAAATCGCCTTTGGATCTTCTGTTCGCGGATTATCAGACGTAAAGATGGCAACATCCGCCAAATCTACGGCGATTTCTGCCATTTTTGGACGCTTCGAGCGATCTCGATCACCACCACAGCCAACCACAACATAAACTCTACCTTTTGCAAATTCTTTCACCGTTGAAAGGACGTTTTCTAAACTATCAGCCGTATGGGCGTAGTCCACAATAACGGTATAGGACTGACCTGCATCAACGACTTCAAATCTTCCAGCAACACCTTCCACTTCCTCTAGGCTTGCTTTAATTTGTGATAAGCGAATCCCACTCGCCAAGCCAGCAGCAGTAGCTGCGAGTACGTTATAGACACTGAATGTACCAATTAATTTTAACTGGACTTGAACGGATTCACTAAATGCACTAATCGTAAAACGAGTACCATTTGCGGTCATCTTGATATCTGTGGCCATCACATCACTTTTCGTATCAAAACCATAGCTAATCACATGGGCAGCTGTCATTTTTTCGAGCTCTTTTGAGGCAGGGTCATCTTGATTTAAAACCGCTATTTTCTTTTGATCCCCAAACGTATTTCCTAGTTGAGCAAAAAGTAAGCCTTTAGCATGCAAGTACGCTTCCATCGTTCCATGATAATCGAGGTGATCGGGACTCAAGTTTGTAAAAATCGCTACATTAAAATCACAACCTCTAACTCTCCCTAAGTGAAGAGCATGTGAAGAAACTTCCATCACCGCAGTATCAACATTTTTGTCAACCATCTGACGAAATGTTTTCTGTAGAGGTAACGACTCAGGCGTAGTATTTACAGCTTCCGTCGTCTCTTCACCAATTTTCGTGTACATTGTACCGATTAAGCCTGTTCTTTGACCTGCATCACTGAAAATTTTCTCTATTAAATGGGTGATGGTCGTCTTCCCATTCGTTCCGGTCACGCCAATCAGGTTCAATTTCTTTGTCGGGTGGTCAAAAAACACATTAGCAATAATTGCCATCGAACGTTTTGTATCCTTAACCAGGATCACGGGTACCGAAGTTTCAACAGCTCTTTCGGCAAGAACCGCGACCGCCCCCGCATCAACTGCTTGAGAAACGAAGTCGTGCCCATCAACGGTATATCCATCGATACAAATAAACAAACTGCCTTCCGTTACCTCACGTGAATCCATTTCTATCGATGTTATGAGTGGATTATCGGAACCTATCTTTTCATAATGAACGAATGATTTTAGTAATTCATTTAATTCAACCATGTATATAACCTCACAATCTCAACTTGTAGAATCCTTTTTGCTAGAAGTACCTTAGACTAGATCAAGCTCACCCTACTACTGATTGTTCTCAATTAGAAAAAGATTCTTGATCTACCCTAACCAGTGAACATTCCACTAACCATTCGCTAGTCACACTAGTTTTATGTCGTATGCTTACATGTTTTTATCACTTTTATGTATATTAGGATTTATGACCAAACTTGCAAAAGGAAAAAGTGAATGAGAAAGCCAAGGTATAAAACACTTGGCTCTTCATACACATAGCACCATTTTAATCGTATCATTCGTTTTTGTCACCCATATAAATACGAATTGTTGAACCTGCTTCTACTTTTATCCCAGGTTCCGGAGCCTGAGCAAGGACGGTTTCTCCTTCACCAGATGCATTGACATTGAGTTCATAATACGATTCATTGAGATCACGTTTCGTTCTACCAATTAAATCTGGCACCTCTACAAGTGGCTCATCATTCCAGTCAAGTTCCTTTTCTATTTGATCCGTACGTTTCTCAACCCCTAAAGCCCGAAGACTATCACCGATGACATTGCCAACAATTGGTGCAGCTACAACCCCACCAAATTGCATCGTGTCTTTTGGATTATCAATCGCAACATAGACAACGATTTCAGGATCATCGGCTGGGGCAAAGCCAATAAAAGAAACAATGTGATTATTCTTTAGGTATTGACCGTCTTTGGCCTTTTGTGCAGTACCTGTCTTTCCCCCGACACGATAGCCATCAACATAGGCACCTTTTCCAGTCCCTAGTGCGACGACGTGTTCTAATGCATGTCGAACTTCTTTTGATGTTTCTTCTGAGATGATTTGTTCTTTCATGATCGGTGTTTGACTATCTACCACTTTTCCCGTTTCAGGATCAACCCATTCTTTTGCTATAAATGGTTGATATAAGTACCCTCCGTTAATCGCTGCTGAAACGGCTGTCACTTGTTGAAGCGGTGTAACTGAAACTCCTTGACCAAATGCGGTCGTCGCTTGCTCTAGAGGGCCAACCCGATCGCGATCAAATAAAATCCCTTTCCCTTCACCTTGAAGGTCAATCCCTGTTTTCTCTCCAAAGCCAAAGCCTTCAATGTAATCAAATAAACGATCTTTTCCTAAACGTTCACCTAATGTAACAAAACCAGGGTTACAGGAGTTTTGTACGACCTCTAAAAATGTTTGCTCACCATGTCCACCTTTTTTCCAACATCGCAGACGATGTCCAGAGACTTCAATAAATCCCGGATCATTAAACGTATCTTTTTCTAAGTCAACTTCACCTTCTTCAATCGCCGCTGCTAACGTGATAATCTTAAACGTCGACCCCGGTTCATATTGACTCCAAACCGGCTTATTTTGATTATACACTTCAGGTGGGACCTCTTGGAAATTTTCAGGATTAAAATGTGGTCGACTCGACATCCCAAGGATTTCACCGGTATTCGGGTTCATCGCAATTCCAATCGCCCCATCTGGATTATACTGTGCTTCAGCAATGTCTAGCTCTCGTTCAAGGATGGTTTGCACTCTAGTATCGACCGTTAACCTTAAATTTAATCCATCAACCGGGGGGGTATACTCATCTGCTAAATCAGGCATCCGTTGCCCTTTTGCATCTGAAAAGAAGGACACATGGCCATCTTCCCCGTTAAGCCGTTCGTCATAATAGAGTTCGAGTCCCGTTAACCCTTGATTATCAATACCTGCGAACCCAAGCACATGAGAAAGGTACTTTCCATTCGGATAATGACGTAAGCTATCTTCGGCAATATAAACCCCATCAATATCGAGGGCCCGAACTTCACTCGCCTTTTGTTTATCAATTTTTCTACCTTCCGGATTAATGCGGACAATCGATTCCTGTTTTGTCAAAAATTCATAGGCTCTTTCCCGATCCATATTAAGGGTTACTGCCAATTTTTCAGCTGCTTCAGATGGGTTTGTCACTTGCCTTGGGACGACAAGAACAGAAGGCGCACTGACATTTGTCGCTAACACTGTGTCATTTCGGTCCAGAATTTCACCTCTCTTTGCCTCAAACGGAATATTACGGCTCCAAGAGTCTTCCGCTTGATCCGTTAACCAATCTCCAAGGGCAAACTGCACATAACCGAGCCGGATGGCAATAATGGTAAACACAAGGAGACCAACCAATAAAACGAAAATTAGCCGTTTACGTACCGTCACATTAGATACTCGCACTGCATGTACCTCCAATTTACTTGCTAATGCCTTCTATCATCAGCTAGAATAGCTTGTTTCACTATATGCTTGTACGTAAACGTTTAGAACCTGAGAGCCTCTCGAATCGTCCGTGCTTATTAGCCTTTCAGTGCTCATAACCACTAGGGTGGGTTTTATTCTATTATTGGTAGTTGATCTTCATCATCTAAAGATTCCTCGATCACCTCATTTGGCTTTCGTAGCTCAACAGCAAGGTAATCACGAATTTGGATCTCGCTACCTGGAGCTATGCTTTGATCGACAACGAACCCTGAACCGACTAGATTCGGTTGCAGCTCCATCACTTGTGAAAATTTCATCACATCGCGTAGTGACCACCCTTCAAGGTCTGGCATCTCCCACCGTTGCCCATCGGAGCGCAGAATTACTCTTTCACCTGCAAATACATGTGAGCCAACAAGTGGCATTTGATCTTCAACGGCCGAGCCAGTTCCGACGACCGTAACATCCACACCTTCTGCTTCTAACTCCTCTTTTACAGACGCAATCGGCTGCCCTTGATAATCCTCGATTAAGACCCCTTCTTCAGCTTTTTCTTCAATCTCTTCTATGGTTGGTGTGATATTTAAATATTGTAAACTGTGCTTCATCACACTGTTAAACACATTTGAAACAGGTGCTGAACCTACTTCAGTTGGCTCCAACTTCGGACGATCTACAGCAACATAGACGACAACTTGTGGGTCATCTTTTGGTGCCATACCAATAAACGAAAAGATATTTTGATTTCCACCTGATAGATAACCACCTTCAGGATCTGGAATTTGTGCAGTACCTGTCTTACCTGCTACTTCAAAACCTTCGATGTAGTATGGTTTCCCGGTACCAGCAGGGGATGTGACAACCGTTTCTAAAATATCCCGAACCTCAGCTGCTGTTTGCTCTGAGATTGGCTCTCCAGCCACCTCTGCTTCTGTTTCACGCACAACTGTTCCTGTTTCAGGGTTAACAATTCGGTCAATCACATACGGCTTCATCATTTTGCCACCATTGGCAACTGCTGTTGCCGCTTGAATTTGCTGAATGGGCGTAACAGCTGTCGCTTGTCCAATCGCAGTCGTTGCCGCATCAATCGGATACTGGTTGGCAATTAGCCCTGTTGCTTCATTCGGTAAGTCAATCCCTGTCGGCTCTGTGAATCCAAAGCGTTCAATGTATTCGTAAAAGGCTTCACGACCGAGGTCTTCCATCACAAGTTTTGAGAAGGCAACATTCGATGACCGCTGCACGCCTTCATTATACGTAATTTCACCCCAGCCTCGACCATAGTTATGATCGGATATATATCTGTCAAACACTTGGTAACTTCCTGATTGGAACGTATCCTCACCGTTATATACTCCTTCTTCTATCGCCGCTGCTAGCGTAAATACTTTAAATGTAGATCCCGGCTCAAATCGGTCGGACACAGCATAATTCGTATAATTAGTGATCTGTTCATAAAGATTCGGATTGAAACTAGGACGATTACTCATCGCTAATATTTCACCTGATTTCGGATCTGCGACAATCGCAATCATTCGCTCTGGTTCATACTGCTCTTCAACCTGAGTCATCGTTTGCTCAAGTGCCGTCTGAATATTCGAGTCAAGAGTTAAATATACATCATAGCCATGCTTTGGCTCCTGAATCGTCTCATTTGGGCTTGGCAACCTTACCCCTGTACGATCACTTTGATAGCGAACAAACCCATCTTCAGGAACGAGAAAATCATTCAAGCTACTTTCTAATCCCATTCTCGCATTCCCCATATCACGATCGGTATAACCAAGAACATGAGAGGCATAGGTTTGCTTAGGATAATAGCGACGTGGCTCTTTTCGAAATAAGATTCCAGGCAACTCGAGTGTTTCAACCTCCTCTTTCTTCTCAAAGCTTAAATGCTTCGCACGGACCCCAAATTCTACTTGAAATCGTTCATTAGCGATTCCTGCCTCCAAACGCTGTTCAAGTTCGTCAACAGGTATATCTAGTACAGGCCCCAACTCTTCAGCTGTTCGACGCGGGTCCCTAACTGAATTTGGATAGCTTTCATCTAGAACCGCATATACGGTATAGGAACTGATCTCCTGAGCAAGGGTTCCTCCATTTCGATCAAAAATCGTTCCTCTTCTTCCTTCTAGCACCGTCTCTCTCGTCCATCGTTCTTCCGCCAATGCTTGTAAATCTTGCCCATGAGCTTCTTTTGTTACTTGAAGATAGACAATACGACCAAACAAACCGGAAAATAACAACAGAAAGAAAGCTAACAACAAAATCGCTCGGTAGTTAAATGCGACATTTCGTTTCTCCTCCACAAGTTTTCACATCCATCCTTATCAATTCAATTTACCTATTTTATTATACTAACTCTATGATCTGTTATATAGCCCCTGAACGTTCATAGCACTATTTTTTTCTGTTAAGACTAGCGAAAAAACTAGTCCGAATTCGGACTAGTTTTGAATTACCCGCACCTTATTATCATCAAGGGTCATGCCTAACTCTTCAGTAGCAATATGTAAAATTCGATCTGGAGCACTTAATTCAATCACTTGTAGCTGCAGGCCATCATTGACATTTGCTTGCTGTGAGATGGAACGCTCTAATGAATGAATATCTTTATTAACAGCGTAAATCGTCGCGAAGTTTGTAACCATAATTGAAACAAGTACAACAACTCCCACAAGCAACATCGACCATAGTACTTTTTCTCCTCTAGTAATCGTCATTTTCCCAGTCTTGCGAACTTGCCTCTTAACCTGCTTTTGTTCAGTCCTTTGCTGTTGTTGAATGTCACGTGCAAGATTCCCCATCATTATACCCCCTTATTGTTTTTCAGCAATACGCAACTTAGATGAGCGTGCTCGTTTATTTCCTTTTACTTCTTCTTCGCTAGGTATGATTGGCTTTCTAGTAACCACTTTTAATTCAGGTTCATATCCTTCTGGTATGACCGGTAATCCTGGAGGTAAATCCGGCCCTTTACTGGCTTCTTTAAACATATCCTTACAGATCCGATCCTCTAAGGAGTGAAACGTAATTACACACACCCTACCTCCATGGTTTAACATCGAAATCGTGTCCTCAAGCGCCTCCTCAAAGGCAGTAAGTTCATCATTCACTGCAATCCGAATCGCTTGGAACGTTCGTTTTGCAGGGTGACCTCCTGTCCTTCTTGCTGGGGCTGGGATCGCTTCCTTAATGAGCTCTACCAATTCACCTGTCGTTTCAATGGCTTTCTTCTCTCGGGCGTTTTCAATTTTCCTTGCAATCTGTTTTGCAAATTTCTCTTCCCCATAACGATAAATTGTTTTCACTAACCGGGAATACTCCCACTCATTCACAACCTTGTAAGCCGTCAACTCTGAGCTTTGATCCATACGCATATCAAGTGGAGCATCTTGGTGATAACTAAAGCCCCTTTCCGCTTCATCAAGCTGAGGTGATGACACACCGAGGTCAAACAACACCCCATCTACCGATAAAACCCCTCGTTCTTCTAGCTCTTGACGAAGAAAACGAAAATTACTTTTAATGAGGGTGAATCTCCCCTCATAATGATTCAACTTCTCTCTAGCGTTGGCAAGGGCTACATCATCTTGATCAAAAGCATAGAGGTGCCCCCCCTCTGTAAGTTTTGATAAAATCAACTCACTATGACCTGCACCACCTAATGTACAATCAACATAGATGCCACCTGGCTTTATTTGTAACCCGTTGACGGATTCTTCCTTCAGAACCGTTACGTGATCGAACATATTTCCACCTTCTTTTCTGTTAAACTTTGCTGTCTTACTTACCAAACATGTACACATTTGTCAGTGAAGGCCTCCTCGGGGCGGAGCCCCACCTTCTTATCCTTGTTTGAAGCGTTACTCTGTACCTACAAATCAAAATCAACAATATTTTCGGCAATCTCTGAAAAGGATTCTTCCGCTTCAGCAAAGTATTTCTCCCAGATCGCTTTACTCCAGATTTCCACCCGATTAGAAACACCAATCACTACACACTCTTTCTTCAGATCCGCATAATGACGAAGGGGGGATACAATGGTTACTCTCCCCTGTTTATCTAATTCGCATTCTGTCGCACCCGAGAAGAAAAATCGAGTAAAGGCTCTGGCATCCTTTTTTGTAAACGGCAAGTCCTTTAACTTCGCTTCAAGCTTTTGCCATTCTTCATAGGGATACACAAATAAACTATGGTCGAGTCCCCGCGTCATCACAAAGGTCTCACCAAGAGCTTGACGGAATTTCGCCGGGATAATGATTCGTCCCTTCTCATCTATATTGTGTTGATACTCCCCCATGAACATAGGCTGGTCCATCCTCTCCACAATCTACCTTTAATTTACCACACCCCTCCACTTTGTACCACTTCACTTTTAAATTTCTCTAATTTCAAAAAAAATCCTGCTCATAAGAGCAGGATTTTAAAAATAGTCCTTTCGGCTATTTTAATTCAACTTTTTAGACATATATGACCTTATGTGAATGAGTTTGCGGAAAGTCGACACGACTCATCCTAGTCAAAAAGTCTGATCCATATAGATTTAAAAAATAAAAAATATTCCAGATGCGTTCTTGCGGAGCCCCACCAAGGGGTGATAAATGGCGTTCTACATGATCGTAACGCCGCAATTCAACCTCATACCCTTCACGAATTCTCTCTTCCATTTTCTGTTCTAAGAAACGAACTTCCGAATGAATTTTTTGTCCATTTTTCTCCGATAAAGCTGCTAAGCCAGGATCGATGTCCGTCGCGAGCGAACGTAATCTTTCATGCGCCTGCTCCACTTGAGCGATGACATCATTAGCAACAGTAGAGACATCCCACTGTCTCTGCTCACGATACCAGCGTTCCTTCTCCGCTTGAAGACTTTCTTGTAAGACCGTTTCAAGCGCCAAACCTTTTTTTTCGAGCCATTTTCCACTTTCACGATCAACAATGGTTATATTCATTCGCGGGATTAATGGAGGCATCGTGTAATGAAAGGAATGAAAAACTTGTTTCAACGTGGCCCAATATGCAATTTCACCCGGACCAGCCACAAAAGCTAATACTGGTAAAACCATTTCTTGCATCAGTGGTCTTGTCACAACATTGTTACTTAAGCGCTGAGGTTCTTTTTCTGCAATCTCTAACAGTTCAACCTGCGAAAACCTTACAGCTTCATTTTTCGAAAAATAATAAGTACCTTCAGCATCTCGTTTTAGCAGCTGTCGCTGACCATCATGTAAATAAAATAAATTCGCCTGATCATTTGCAAGTTCAATCGGTGTCCCGTACCCCATTGCTTGTAATTTCTCTGCTTGCGCTAAAAAACTCGTCTGAATCTGCTCATTTTGTTCAATCATTTGCTTAAAATGAGGAGATTCAATCGTACGCAACTGTTCATCCCCTGAGTCAATCAGCACAAGGTTCGTATCCTTGAATAACCAACGAATAACTTCCGCAAAGAAATGGACATACGTGGACGAACGTTCAATCAGCTCTTCAAGTTTAAGAAGTATTTCCTTTGTAGATTTCGTTTCACCGAAATAACGAAACAAATCTGTTACCCACTCCTGCACAAGTGATTGATCCATATGAATGGTAGAAGCTGGGGCTTTGTTCGTTGCTTGCGGAATAACATGTTTCTTTAGCTGATCACCTTTTGTGACAAATAGATGATTAATTTCATCAAAATCGTGATCCTCTCCCGCAATCCAAAAAAGCGGAACAACCGGAACACCAAGCTTTTGCTCTTGTTTATGTGCTACATTTAGAATCGTCAACACTTTATGAATGGTATATAGTGGTCCAGTCAAGATGCCTGCTTGCTGCCCCCCAACGACAGCAACACTCTTTTCATCTGCTAGCTTATCAACTTCTGTTAGTGCGCCTTCGTGGTATAAGAACTGCTTATTATACATTTTCAAGTGAGAAACCAAACGTTTACGCTCATATGACCTCGCCTGTAGATCGTGATAACGTTTGGCAAGACACTCATCACTAAAACCATAATCAAAAAAACGAGTGACGTTCTGTTGATTTATGTAATCATTAGCTACCTTCGTTTTTGGTGAAAGCTCTACATCTTTCACAATCATAGATAAACGCCCCTTCATTGGTGATGGTTTCAACCGACTGTCATTATAGCAAAGATTACAAAAACAACCAACAACTTTGCTCGCTAGTTTTCATATAATCCCCACCGCACTAATCACTAGCCCATACACACTTAGACAGACATAGCCAATTGCAAATAAAAGGAAGTTAAATCGCCAAATCCCACGAATGAGGCGTACCATATGGATATCATCAGATAACTTCCAATGCAGCAGCGTAAAAACAATCGCCACCATTAGTATGATAATCATAAGTAACCAAAGAAACGACTGCCCCCACAGTTCATACATAATAAAATAGACAGCACATATTAAAAACAGAGTAGAAACATCCGATGCTACCCGGATCGCCTTCGATTTCTTTCGGGTTAATTTAACCGTAAATAGATAAACGAGATACCAGCCAAACAGCGGCAAGGTAATCACCGTCGCCATCAACCAAGCTAAGGCACTACTCAACGTTCCTCCCCCCTTGCCTCTTTTTGTTTAGATTCGAGCCCTTTGATACTATCATAAACAAAGCGAGTATACGGAACAGTCAGACCTCGGTCATCAGCCTGTTTCACCAGATAACCCGTAATCGCATCAACTTCAGTCTTACGGTTCAATTCAATGTCTCGTAACATTGAGGACCGGTTTGTAGATGTTTGCTCACAAACCGCACACACCTGTTCCCAAAGGTCGATTTGTTCAATCCCTAATACGCTTATAGCCTCTTTATACAAACGGTACATATTTGTTTTCATCGAAGTGTTTGTCATCAACTGCCCGTTATTCACACGATAAAGGGCGGTAAGTGGGTTGATCACAGCATTGACAACCAACTTTTGCTTCATGATCATCTCCCAATCAGACTGAATCATAGTCGAAAAACCAACCTCTGTTAATTGAGTGAAGAGCTCGCGATCTCGTTTACGCTCTTGACGGTAGATACCAACCTTCAGACACCCAGCACCAGTATGAATAACCTCATGCTCTGATGTTTTCAAGGCGCCATGCTCTACAATACCAAGGTAAACCTTACATTCACTAAGCGCTTCTACAATTGAAAGATGTGACATCCCATTTTGTAAAAAAACTAGAGCACCAACTTTTCGGGTAAGTTTCTCCACTTCTTCTCTATGTTCCGCCAACTGATATTGTTTCAATGCAATAAAAACGATCTCCTCTGCCTCTACTGCATCAGCAGAAAAAGGCACTGCACGCACGTCATGCGTCGTTGTCATTTGCCAAACCGAACGACGGATACCGACACCTGAAATCCGCTCCGCTTGTTCAGCTCTTTTCGTATATACCGTTACCCGGTGACCACAATCATCTAAGTAGCTGGCGATCAATAATCCTATTGCACCCGCACCAATTACTCCAATTTTCAAAACTTCTCATCCCCTACACAGTTTCATTTAAACAAAAACATACCATACTTACGAAAACTTGGCGAGCACCGATCATTCACCTCTATATTTGTTCATACTTAACTAATACATTTTTCGTGGTTTGCTTTAAACGGATATATGTAAAAATGACTGTCAATTTTCTACGTTGACTTGCTCGTACGCGGCTCACGCAAGAAAAGTATACCCTCCACTACTCCAAGCTACGCCGCCTTGAACCTCTTTTTGAATACGCACTTTTAGTAAAGATTTCTTATAATTTTTTAATTTCTGTTTATCTTTGATATATTTTTGTAGTAAAATAAATACTAGAATGACAAGTTTCGAGAGGAGGAACAGTAATGGACAGCATCAAAGTTGAACGATTACTGATTAATTTTAAAACATTAGAAGACTTTCAGGATTTCCGTGAATACGGGATCCAAGAGCTATCAATGAAAGAGGACCTCGAAGGAAACATTATTGAAAACGATAGCGAATCGCCCTTTTATGGGATTTACTTCGGCAATAAGCTTGTTGCTAGAATGAGTTTGTATTTAATAGAAGGGAAATTCGATCGTTATTTTGAGCCACGACAAGATTACCTAGAGCTTTGGAAACTAGAAGTACTTGAACCATATCGAAGCAAAGGGTTTGGAACAGCACTTGTAAATCATGCAAAATCATTTAATTTACCTATAAAAACAAACGCAAGGCAACGTTCTTCTCACTTTTGGGAGAAAATGGGCTTTGAAGCAATTACTTATCAAGAACAGCGCGACCGCGGTGAAAACCCATACGTCTGGTTCCCCGAAGGTGTAAAGGAGCAAAAAAAGGACTAACAAACGCTTAAACCCAAAATGAATCTAGAAATCCCCTATCTCTTCACATAACTGTAGATAGGGGATTTTCTATATCTTCTTGCACTTCAACGCTTAACACGTTCTTGTTTGCTAGGAGCTTCATCGATAATCGCCATCTTACGCGCCCGTTCCATAATACCAATCAAAGCTTTATAGTCTTCGTTTATCACTTCATTGTCCTTCTCTAACCCATGTAAACGCGCTTTTAACTCATCATTTTCGCGCTGAAGCGCTTCAACCTGTTTACGAAGCTCGTTATTTTCGTTGATCGTATACAGCTCATGTCCTGCTTCATCCCTTTGGGTTTGCAAAAATGAAATAACATCATCAAACGTTAACTCACGATTCGTTGAGGGTCCTTTGCTCACCTCTTTTTCTTCGGAACTCGTTTGTTCGAGATCAATTCCACTCGCTTCAACCTTATCGTAAACATTCGTTTCAGCTGCCGCTTCGACGGCATGTAGTTGTGATTGGTCATCTACTAACTCTCGCTGCGCTTTCTTACGCTGCTTCTTTGCTAGAGATATCGCAGCTTCGTATTTTTTCCGAATTGCTGAGTTCCAACGAAACCCACAAGCGGCAGCCGTACGTGACAAGCGTTCCCCCACTTCTTCAAACGCCGCTAACTGGGTACTACCTTCTCGGATATGACGCAAAACAACTTCTGCTAGGATAAGATCCTCATCACTGCTCCATGCATCTTGACGAACCATAGACATACAATCCCTCCAATACGTCTTTTGTCTATCCATATGCATATGGTAGATAAGATAGACTTCACTTCTATTAAAGGATTATGTCCTAGTTTTTGTACTTCTATTCGAAAATGCAATCAAATATAGGATGCTCACTTACTAGCTGTTGATTTATTCAAGAAACGTTCGACCGCCTCATGATGCTCATCCGATGCCCACAAGGTAGAACAATGATCAATTTCTTTATAAAAACGCTCTTTCACTTCCGCTTTATCATACGAGTCTGTAAAGCGTTTTTTATAGGCTTGTAGAACCGCTACACTTTGTCTCGTATACGGGCGTAGGTACGATTCAACATCCGCTCTAAAGTCATCACCAGAAACGACATGCTGCACGAAACCGGTTTCATTTGCATGCTGAGCTGTCATCACCTTACACGTCATTAACAACTCCATAGCAACCGTTGCAGGTAAGCGTTCATAAAGCAACGTTGAACCGCCCCACCCAGTTGTAATCCCCAGCGTCCCTTGAACAAATCCAATTTTCGCTGTACTAGCAGCCACACGAAAGTCACACGCCGTCGCAAGCTCACAGCCCCCACCAACAGCTGTACCATTTATCGCAGCAACGGTCGGTTTCGGAAAGAAAAATAATCGATACAAGACCTTCCCCATCTTTGATAACATCGGAAATGCCTGCTTTTTTGTATAAAGGTCTTGGAAAAGAGCTACATCCCCACCAGAACAAAATGCTTCATTGCCTTGTCCGGTAATCACGAGCACCTTATCGTCCTGATTGTCTTCAACCTCATCTAATACCTGATCTAATTCTTCCATCACATCATAATCGACTGCATTTCGTTTATAGGGTCGATTCAATGTCACCCAAACAAGTCCATGATTACGTTCTACAACTACTTTCGACAAAATCTCCCTCTCCCTTCATAAACATGTACGTTTTTTATTATAGTAGTTACATAGAGGTCGTTTGAATACAAAAAACATCGCTTACAGCCAGACTGGATATAAAAATAAGCAAGGAGTTGTCCTCCTTGCTTACATCTTAAATCGCTTCACCTTACTTGTTCAATACATCTTGGCCTTTGTATGAACCGCATTCTTTACATACACGGTGAGCAAGTTTTAATTCTCCACACTCAGGGCACTTTACCATACCTGGTACTTCTAATTTATAGTGAGTACGGCGCTTATTTTTGCGAGTTTTTGAAGTCTTTCTAAAAGGTACTGCCATCATTCCCACCTCCTTACAGGATATTAAATATGATAAAAAGAAGGCCGGAAATTAAAAGCCGGTGCTTCTATTTTTCACATTACTTGTCAAAAAACTTAGCTAAATCTGCCAATCTCGGATCGATCCGATTCTTTTTATCAGCTTCTGTTAGAACTTCCCAATCCTTACCAGAGCTTGGCGCTTCTCCTTCTGCATCTTCACTAAAAATCTGCATCGGAATTTGCAAAAGAATATGCTCTTTTATGTAAGGTAATAAATCAATTTGCTCACCTTCGACAATGTGAATATCATCATCACTGTCCTCTTCTTCAGTGAAATAAGATTCATTAAGGCGGAAGTTTTCAGTCACATGAATATCAAATGGCAGTTCAACATCTGCTAATGTTCGCGAACATGGCAGTGTTAGTGTCCCTTGAATCACTAAAGGAAAGGAAACCATATCACTTGAAAATTCAGCCTTCCCTTTCACGTGAACTGGACTAATGTTACGAATTTCACGATCTCGTTCTTTGATCTCAGATAAGTCAAGGATCTCATCAAATGTAATACCTTTTGATTTCAAGGCATTTAATTGTTGAATGGTCCATTTCATATTGATCACCTCAAGGCAACAAGAGTAATTATATCTATGTCTTTATTATTTGTCAACCTTTCAACTTTACACGAACATTCCTTGAAAAAGGGTCAAAACATGCGATAAAGTTGAGTTAACGTTTAGTGCGTGTTCAAAAAGAACCGAGAAGTTCTAGGCGGTGTAGCTAGGAGCAGTGGAGCGTATGCTTTTCATACGCAAGCCGCGCACGAGCAAGCCAATGAAGAAATTCGACAGTTATTTTACCGGACTTTTTGAACAACCTCTGTTAGGGTTCTCATTCTAACACTTTTCAACTCGTAGATCAAAATAAAATTGTTCTTAAAGGAGACGATCGTATGAAATCGGCTGGCGTAATCGTCGAATACAATCCATTTCACAATGGACATTATTATCATCTACAACAAACGAAAAAAGTTACAGGTGCGGATATTATTATTGCAGTGATGAGTGGATATTTTTTACAACGGGGTGAACCGGCGCTAGTCTCAAAATGGCAGCGAACGAAAATGGCGCTTCAAGGAGGGGCAGATCTCGTCATTGAATTGCCTTATGTATACTCGACTCAAAAAGCAGAACAGTTCGCAAGCGGAGCGGTTTCTATCTTAGGAGCACTTGGTACAGACGCGATCTGCTTCGGGAGCGAATCCGGTGATATTCGTCAATTTCATCAACTTGTCTCGTTTATGGACGAACATAAACAATCGTACGAGTATTATGTACAGTATTATATAAAAGAAGGAAATAGCTATCCTAAGGCAGCAGCTCTGGCGTTTCAAGCCATCACTCAAAGTGATGAGCTCCTTGATTTGTCGCAACCAAACAACATCTTGGGCTATCATTATATAAAAGCCATTCGGGATCAAAGGCTTTCGATCAAAGCGCATACGATCGCTCGACACACCGCAGGTTATCACGACAAAGAAGTGACAGACGAAAAAATCGCAAGTGCCACAAGCATACGGAATCAATTGCACGATCAAGGGAAAATTGCAACCATCGAAGGGGTGATCCCTCCATTTACTAAGGAGCACCTTGTCGATTACAAGAACACGTACGGAAACTTTCACGCTTGGGAAGATTATTTTCAGTTTTTAAAGTATCGCTTACTAACGATGACGAGCCAACAAATTCACTTGATCTATGAAGCCGAAGAAGGATTGGAAAATCGTGTAAAACAAATGATCTCAACATCTGACTCGTTTTCATCGTTTATGAAAGCGATCAAAACGAAACGCTACACTTGGAACAGGTTACAACGACTCTGTTTGCATATCCTGACGAACACAACAAAAGAAGACATGCAACAGGCCGTTTCGTTTCCACAAGCTCCCTACCTTCGATTGTTAGGAATGAGTGATGTCGGCCAAACCTATTTACGATCGATCAAAAAACAGCTCGACACACCCATCGTGTCGACTGTTTCGCAACATCATCACCCAATGCTTACGATCGATCAAAAGGCAGCATCGATTTATTCCCTTGCTCTCTCACAGAAGCAACAACAATACTTACACAAACAAGAATACGCTACACCACCCATCCGTTATAATAAAAACACAGGTGCTTTTAAATAAATGCACCTGTGTTTCCATTTAATCCAGTTCTAACTGTTGTAAATACGACAACGCATCCTCAAACGTATCAACAGGAACAATCTTCATATGTGTACCGATATCATCTGCAGCTTCGACTGCTTGTTCGTAATTGGAACCTACTCTACCACCCTCATTTGGGGCAAAAAACACATGCGCTCCTGCTCGATCGGCTGCAACTACTTTTTGCTTAACCCCACCAATACTGCCAACAACACCTTCTTCATTGATCGTGCCTGTACCAGCGATTGGATACCCTTTTGTAATGTCCTCTTCAATTAATTTGTTATAAATTTGTAAGGAGAACATCAAACCAGCCGATGGCCCACCAATTTGATCCGTATCGATTGATACATCTGGATCTAGAAGAAGAGACCGATCAGTTACTGGGTAAGCAATCCCAATACCACCTGCACCTTCCTCAGCTCCATATTCTTTAGGAAATGGAGCCACTGACAACGTAACATCAAACTCTTCTTCATTCCGGTTCACGGTTAAATGTACGTTATCACCGATCGCCTTATCACCAAGTAACGCTAGCAATTCATCGGTCGTTTGAATATGTTCACCATCTACTGCAATGATCCGATCCTCTAGTTGTAGATGCTCTTCTGCAGGCATCCCCTCAATCGTACTTGTCACTAGCACACCACGATAATCATAATCAATTTGCTTACCTGCATGTGTATAAGCAACAATTTTCGCTGCTTCCTGTGAGCTAGTCATCATCATCAATTGACGATGGTGGTATTCAGCATCTGATTCATCAGGGCGCCGAATTTCTTCTTCCTTAAACAACTCCCGGTAATCACTAAATTGGGCCCATGTGTAAAATAATAAATTAGCCTTCCCCATTTGTACGGTTGTTAACATAAAGGAACCATCTTCTTCATAGCCATCCTCGATATTAATAATTGAAGCTAATACTTTCGCATCTCCTGGTTGGGTATAGTAGTAAGGAAGTTGATAAAAGTGGATTGCTAACAAGATAACAATCAATATTACCCACTTTTTATTGTTTGTCTTCGGGCTCTTCTTCGTGACCATTGCCGTTCTCCTTCCACGCTTTGATGATGTTTTCAATATCTTTTATTTTCTTTTTTGTTTCCTCTTCTCCAAGATCAATAAATGTCTCAACATTTGTGAAGTTGATCGAGCTTTGCTGGTACCCAATCGGGCGAATCATCACATCCGAATCAATTTCACGGTGCCGAACCATCTCACGCTCCATAATATCCATACTTTGTAAAATCACATCATAGATGGAAGTAATTTCAGGCTCAACATTAAAGAAAGACACATCAACCGCAATCGTTACGTCTGCTCCCATTTCCTTAACCACCGTAACCGGAACTCGGTCAATAACGCCACCATCAACGAGCAAACGGCCATCAACTTTTTCTGGAACAAAAATTCCTGGTATCGATATGCTTGCTCTTGTCGCCACGGCGAGGTTCCCCTCATTAAAGACGACACGTTCACCTTTCATTAGATCTGTAGCAACAACAGCGACTGGTGGTGATAAATCTTGGAGCTGTTTGCCTTTTGAAAGGAGATGAATCAGTTCTTTTACTTTTTTACCCGAAACAAAACCCATCTTTGGGACGGTGAAATCAACATAATATTTTCGTCGAAAGAGTGTTGCAAACTTACGTAAATCTTCAGGTGTATGTCCAACACCATATAAGCTACCGATCAATGCCCCCATACTACTCCCAGCTATATAATCTATAGGGATCTTTGCATCTGCCAGTGCTTTTATCACACCAATATGTGCAAACCCTCTGACTCCTCCTGAACCTAAAGCTAGGCCAATTTTTGGTCTACACAAAAATACCATCTCCTATCTTACGTTTTCCCACATCCGTTTTCAATCATATGGTCTAAATTCAATGTCTATACGTATAGTATTTAGTGGGACATGTTTCTAAAAAAAGTTACCCAAAGATATTACAAAAAAAATTAAACTTTAACTGAAGGAGGCGGCCCGCCCTTGAAACCCTCATTCATCAAAACTATCTTCCTTGCACTACTAGCGATAAGCTTGGCAGCCTCGTTAATGATCTATCCGAATGAAGCGTTTGATGCATCATTACGTGGGTTAGAAATGTGGTGGGAAGTCGTATTCCCTTCCCTGCTTCCGTTTTTTATTGTATCTGAATTGCTGATTGGTTTTGGTGTTGTTACTTTTATCGGTGCATTGCTAGAACCTTTAATGCGCCCATTTTTCCGCGTTCCTGGCGTTGGTGGGTTTGTTTGGGCGATGGGGCTGGCTTCTGGATATCCAGCAGGAGCAAAATTAACAGCTCGATTACGTCAAGAAAAGAAGCTTACTGCCATCGAAGCAGAGCGACTCGTGTCCTTTACGAACTCATCGAATCCACTGTTTATTTTTGGAGCTATCGCAGTTGGCTTTTTTCACAATGCCGCACTTGGCATCGTTCTTGCCCTGGCCCATTATTTTGGCAACATCTGTGTTGGGCTACTAATGCGTTTTCACCGCGTTGACGAAGAACAACCACAAAAGGATAGCAAAAAGCCAAAGTTATCACTAAAGAATGCACTAGAACTACTTCATCAAGAACGAGTAAAAGACGGACGACCAATCGGACAACTTTTAGGTGATGCGGTTCAGTCATCCGTACAAACCTTATTGATGATTGGTGGCTTTGTCATTTTATTTTCTGTCTTTAATAGACTGTTGAGTCTGCTTGAGATCACCACCATTATCTCATATTTTTTCACTATTATACTAACATTCTTCCAACTACCAAAAGAATTAAGCTTACCACTCATTTCTGGTATGTTTGAAATTACTCTAGGTGGACAAATGGCTAGTCAGACAGATACTGCAACATTATTCGAACAGATCGTAGTTACTAGCTTTATCCTTGCCTTTAGCGGTTTTTCTGTTCAAGCTCAAGTGGCGAGTATTTTAGCTGAAACAGATATCCGATTCAAACCGTTTTTTTTCGCACGAATCTTCCATGGGTTCTTCGCTGCTGGTTTTGCCATGCTTTTATGGAAGCCACTTTATCTTAACCGGCAGGGCGATGATCTTCACAACCAAGCAGTGCCAGCACTCGCAGGAGAAGCATCACTATCATGGATCAGCACATGGTGGGACACTCTTGTGCAATACGGACCAGCCTTTACCTTGCTTTTTTTATGTACGTATATCCTAATACGTGCTAAACGAGCCTTACAACCTACAAAAAAAACAATCCATTTCTAACACTGGAAATGGATTGTTTTTTCTTATTTATACTTTTCTTGTAACGCACTCTCAACAACCTCTGGCACTAAGTCGGTCACCGTTGCTTGGTACTTGGCTACTTCCTTTACAATACTAGAGCTTAAATAAGAGTATTGATTATTCGTCATCATAAAGAACGTTTCAATCTCTGGGTTCAATTTACGGTTAATTGATGCTGCCTGCATTTCATACTCAAAGTCAGAGACAGCACGAAGTCCACGAATGATTGTTGTTGCCTTTTTTTCACTAATATAATCAACCAACAAACCATTAAAATGGTCGATTTCGACATTGTCCATGTCCTTTGTCACTTCTTTTAACAACTGAACACGCTCTTCCACTGAAAATAATGGCACTTTATTACGATTATGTAGTACTGCTACAACGACTTTATCAAAGACCCTCGCTCCTCGTGAAATGATATCTAAATGCCCATGGGTCACAGGATCAAAGCTTCCCGGGTATACTGCTATACTTGCCATATCTGCATCTCCCCTTTTCCTAGGTTTATGTATCGGTGTTTACACGTGCATATTGATAAATTGATATTTGCGTATCACCATACACCTCAGACCTCACGCTCGTTAACCGACCTATTTGCATCGGCAAGTCAACCTCTACATCGTGTTCGCACACAATAACACCGCTTTCATTTAATAGTTGATGATCATCAATCAATTCTATTTCTTTGGCGATATTCTGTTTCGCATATGGAGGATCAAGAAAAATATACGTAAAAGCAACCTCTCGCTTAATTAACGCCTTTAATGCTCGCATAGCATCATTACGGTAAATTTCTGTACGGTCAGTATATCTGCATTGCTTTACATTAAAGTTAATCGTCTCAATCGCTTTACGGTTCGTATCAACAAAGATCATCTGATCTAACCCTCGGCTCAGCGCTTCAATGCCAAGCCCTCCACTACCACCATATAAATCAAGGCCAATACCTCCATCGAAGTAAGGACCAATCATATTAAAAATTGATTCCTTTACTTTATCCGTCGTAGGCCTCGTCGTTGAGCCAGAAACCGCTCGCAAAGGCTGTCCTCGTCGCTCACCTGAAATGACTCTCACACTTTTCACACCTTACTACCTGTATAAGCTTTTTATTTTTCTTTTATATCCTATCACAAATTCAAAAAAACATTAATAATATTCTCCAGAAATCAAAAAAATTTATACGAACATCACCAGTTTTAATAATTATCACGTATAAAATATGATGTACCGGTCATACTATGATTAGCAACGTTAAGTTGCTAACAACCGCGGAGAAGGCTTACGTTTCCCCATAAGTTCTTCCTCCGGTTTCTCCTCTCCCATAGCCTAGTACATACTGTCGTATGTTGCAAGGCACCTCGTAGGGTTATTTCCTACGAGGTTTTTTTGTCTTCATCCATCACGTAAGATTTGTCATCCAATCCTACAATAGTCGACAATCGTTCTGAACAAGTGCTAGAGTATGAAAAGAAAACATAGAAAGGGAGAGTTAAGATGATCCAACGTTTTATTGAACTCGGTGAAGGCTTATCAGATTTATATGAATTAATCGAACTCGCTCGTACAAATAGCAACCGTATCCACCGTTTCATTCGCCTCAATACAACGATTAACGAGCGACCAGTTACATCACTCGTTGTCGTTTTACAACCAGCAAGCCCAGGTAAACTGCAGCCACTCTACATCTGTCGTGAAGGAGTACCACAGCCTGAATGGAAAGAAAATAAACGATACAACCTATTTGCCGAGGCTGCCAGCGAATTAAAGCAAGAAATCGTAACGATTGATGTTAAACCCTCATCTGTTTTTAACGAACGAGAGCTTTATTATCAATACTTAACCGGAATTCTACGAATGAATAACTACATTCCAGCACTCTCTTAGTGGTTAGTTGGTTAGCAAAAAAGTTGCAGTTTTATTTCATTGCTGCAACTTTTTTGTTAGTATCATATTGTTTCGCTTCTACCGCCGGTAACACTTTCCATTTCACAATGATAACATTTGTAAATAAGACAACACTGGCAACAATAAATAACCCACGTAGCCCAACGAGCGATACTGTCCACCCACCTACGAGAGGACCCAACATATTTCCTAAATAAAGCGCACTATTAGAAAAACCATAGGTGCGTCCTTCCATCCCTTCTGGTGAATGATGACGTATGAGCGTATTCACTGCGGGAAGCAACCCACCTAAACAAAGACCGACCATAAAACGCAAGATGATCAATTGCCACAAACTCGTAACAAATGCCTGTGGGATCGAAACGACCGCGACACCAATTAACGCAAACACCAACACACGTTCTGCACCTTTTTTATCACTCATTTTACCTAATATCGGGGAGGTTAACATATTCGCAAACCCCATCACCGATACGGCCAGCCCGGCGTATAACGCGAGATTTCCGTACGAGCTTAATTCTTGCACATATAACGAAATAAAAGGGTTAACACCGATCAGAGCAAATTGAATCAAGAACGTTACAACATATAAAGACAAGATTGGGGCATAAGCTGTAGCTTTCTTAAAGTCCTTTATCGTATTTGTTTTCTCTTGTTCCTTTTGCGGAGTAAAGGATTCCTTAACAAAAAAAAGCACGACAAACGCAGCGATAAGTATAAAAAAGCCCGTGACATAAAAGATCATCCGGTATCCCATCACTTCAGCCATCAGTCCGCCTAATAATGGTCCACAAATCGAACCAGCTACGGCACCTGATTGAAGCATTCCGAGTGCATACCCGACTTTTTGCTTTGGTGTATTTGTGGCTACTAAACCGATAGATGCAGGGATAAACCCAGAAATCACTCCATTTAAAAGTCGTAATCCAAGCAATGATAACGGACCTGTCGCAAAACCAGTTAGCGTTAAAACAACCGCCATCCCAAATCCAGACCGTAAAACCATCGATTTTCGACCATAACGATCTGCGAGTCTCCCCCAAAATGGGGAAAATAAAAACGCTGTTAAAAAGTTTGCTCCAAAAATGAGCCCTGTCCATAAACTTACTTTCTCAGGATCGCTTACACCAAGCTCCTGTAAATATAAAGGTAAAAATGGGATAATCATAGACATTGATCCCATTACAAAAAACTGACAAGCCATAAGAATCCATAAATTTCGTTTCCATAATTCCACTGTTGATCACTTCCTTAGATTCTCTCCATTATATGTTTCGTAAGGCAACATCATCAACAACAGTCTTCTCCGGTTATCTTTGAAAAAGGATTGTATTTCAAAGGAGATCAACGACTATCTTTCTCGTTTGCCATTAATCACACAACGTCATCCTTGCCTCCTTCGAACAAGATTCTTCTACTTCAGTGAATTCACCCTATTACTTAACTCTAAGGCGGTGCGAGTAAGCTTACTTCTATGACTTCTCCTCATTGCTAGCGCACTCCGCCCCTTAACCATTAAAAAAAGAACTGCTCCAAGATGGAACAGCCCTTAAAGACCCATTCGATAATCATATTCTTTAGCCTTATCCGGCTGAGAATTTTGATATTCTGTTTTAATAAACGGACGCATTGACTTTTTCACTGACTTCACATAATGATTTGACTCAAGGCGTTCAACCGTATCATCAATCGTTTCCGCATTACAATACAAAATCACATATTTCATTTTTTTTGAGACATAATGGACATTACCATAGCGTCTTAACTGACGGGCATACTTTAATGAATGTAACCAAACGGCAAGTCCTTGTCGATTTCCACCAATCATATTGGTTTCTCCTTTTTTGTCATTTATGTTCAGTCTAGCATGTTCACTGGTGTTCGGCAATGTTAAATCAGCATCCGTATGGTACTAAGAATCAGTCGTATTTATCCACAACTACAACCAGCACCAGAACCACACCCTCCACTACAAGAGAGGTTATCAAAAAATGGATTCCCCGTTGGTACTTTAATTGATTCCGAAACTGCCCTTGCGACATGTGCACTCACTTCATTTAGAAGCGTTTCTAGCTCCTTTTCTAGCCGTTTATATTCGGCTACAGAATCATGCATATCAAGTTCTCTTTTTAGCACCCGAATCTCCTTTGAGACCCGATCATAATCTGGGTGATATTTACCAAACCGTTGCACCTCTTCATAACTTTCTTTCATCTTTATAAATCGAGCAACTAACTGCTGTGCATGCTCGTCAGTTTGTAATTTATGTTTACTTTCCTTATATGCTTGAAAAAGATCCGAAGAAAGAATCATGCGCGCTAATTCATCAGCTTCTTCGAGGACTTCCATACTTGTAACTGCTGTAAGCATCTAGACACCTCCTACATTCATTATATCATCTACAAGCCAAAATGATAAATGCCACGTTTGTTATGGCATATAGTGAATGCTTGCCTCACTTGTCAACTCGCAAGAGGGTTCAGCTGACAACTGCTCCATTAATGTGAATAAGGCAACATCTTTTTTCTTCGCTTCAATCATGATATCAAGCTCTTCACACGTCCCGTTAATCGTCTCTAGAAAATGCAACAGACGATCTTTATCAATATAATCATGGTGACGCTTATCTAGCTCCCCATCGATAGGACTTGATATATGCATTTTTACTGGTAATGGACTATTTGACCAAGTAGCGACAACTCGTGGCCAAAGCTCTGAAAGAGGTGTTTCCGGATGATTTACGTCATGATGATGGAGATCAAAAACCACAGGGATTCCAAGTTTTTCCCCAAGATAAAGAGCGTCCTCTGTATGGTATACTGTATCATCATTTTCAATCATAATCATTTTCTGAAGTTGGCTTGGAATATTTTCAAAGTTATCAATAAACGTCTCAAGCCCACTTACTTTCCCATGCTTTTTCCCTCCGATATGTAGGACACAACGATGCGTTGGATCAACGCCCAGACCTTTTAGTAACTTATAGTGATACAACAGTGTTTGTAACGATCGATTGAAAACTTCTTCATCCGGATTATTTAGGACGACAAAATGATCTGGGTGAAAATCAACGCGCATTTGTTTTGATCGGATATACTCACCTAATTGCTTCAAATTCGGAAAGATCGCTTTTTCATATTTCCACCCTTCCGTTAGTGGGTGATTTACAAGCGGAATAAGTCTAGAAGACAGTCTAAAGAATGAAATGTCATGTGCGGCATTATGCTTAACAAGGCGCAAGCAATTGTCCAAGTTAGCATTTGAAATTCTTTCTAACCGCCGCAGCCTAGCCTCTCGATCCACGATTTTTTCAAACTGTGTAGCCGTCATTGTCTGAGAGGGTGAAGCATTTTGCAACAGTTCACTCATCGCAACATACCCAAACCGTACATACACGATTATCGCCCCCTTTTCCATTGTTATTTTTCTCTACCTATTTTTAAAGCTACCAGGTAATTATTTTCTCGTTTATAATCAATTTGAACAACAAAAACTAAATAAAGGGTGACGTCATGAAAATCGTAACTTTTAACCCGTTTCGAACAATCGGGATCCCAAACATTAACTATGTTAAACCGGAACATATGTATAAAGAACGTGAAAAAATTGCAAGTGCAGATATCTGCCTTTTCCCTGAATATTGGCAAATAAATCCGCTCGTATATGGGATGAAAAAAGAGATCTTCCCAAACATCCAATCTTTTCATCTCGGTCATAATAAAATTGAAGTCACACGAGCACTTTGGAGTGTCTGCCCTGAAAATGTGCCGCGTACTGAAATTCTCGGAAGAAACCAAGAAAACATCAACTATGTGTTAAACACCTTTGCTTTCCCTTTTGTCGCTAAAGAGATCAAAAATTCAATGGGAAAAGGTGTCTTCTTAATTAAAAATGAAGCTCAATTTATGGAGTACACAAAAAATAATCCATATTTCTATATTCAAGAATATTTACCGATTGATCGTGACCTTCGTGTTTGTTTTGTTGGTGATGACATCCTAACGGCCTATTGGCGTATCAACGAAGGTGATGGGTTTCAAAATAATGTAGCCCAAGGCGGACAAATCTCCTTTGAGAATATTCCACCAGAGGCGATTGAATTAGTGAAAAAGACCGCTAAACAACTCGGTATCAATCATGCGGGGTTCGATCTCGTATTCGCCCATGGTCATATGTACTTTCTGGAATTTAATATATTATTTGGAAACCAAGGCCTCCAACAGCGCGGCATTTCCGTTGAAAAAACGATTTACGACTATATCACATTGAACCACTCTTGAATACTCGTTTAGCGGTTGAACGCATAACAATTCATAAAGAGGCCCAACCTCGATTGTTGAACCAGCCTTATTTAACCCCCTTTATCTTCAGACCTCAAGATAAAGGGGACTTCACTATGGAATAGACACTTCGAATTCTTCTTCTAACCCATAGGATGTATGATCATTTTTAGCTAGTTCTAGTTTTATTGTATGGTTACCTGTTGGAAGTCCTTTAATGATAAACGCAGCTTGATAGATGGAGTCTACACGTTTGTCATCAACAAATAAATGGATATGACCTTCACCATCTACATGACTTCCCCCAGCACGTTCTTCACTAAACGTAAAATCGGAAACAATGCAATCCACGTAGACATCCTTGTCCTTTACTTCATGATTCACCTTCATAGTACGTTTTTCTGATTGGTCCGTACTTACCTCAATGACGCCAGTTGATTGTAAGGGAACGACCTCCACTTCACTTTGGTCTGGACTTGCTTGTACTTGGTCTCCTCCAGTCATGATCGAACCACTAACACCTACAATAACAACCAAGCTCATCAGTCGTATTAGTAACATTATCATAAGTAACCCTCCTTATTATCAGTAGTTTTATTGTTAACCATGACTTGGCAGTTTATCCTAAATTGACTTCATTTCTATATACTGAAGCGCAGAACGATGTATATTCACAGAAAGAGGCTGGGACAAAAGGTAGGTTTACCTTTTGTCCCAGCCATCGATTTAACTAGTTTTGTCCTGCCCTCTATTATTTGTTCACTCTGTTAACCGAACTTGCTAATCCCCCTACGTCAAATCATTTGACCCTGTTTCATGATTCGGTTCGCTCGTTGACCGAAGGAACTCTAAAAGCATCATGACCATATTGATGTTCGATTGAAAACGCTCCATTCGTTGTGGGATTGTTTTTCCATAAAAGTAATTGGCCTCTCGTTCCATTTCTTTCACCAAACGAGGGTCTCTGCTTAGCCTACGATACCAAATGGGTTGCTCACGTAAGTATCGTTTCAAGTCAGGCCGTGTTTGCAAATACGTTTGTACATCCCTTCGCACCCCTTACCCTCCTAAACCTTACGTCCGTTATTAATCCTTCCGAAATGAAAAAGGCTGTTGACCTTGCTGACTTTCTGACTGTTGATTCGAACTCGATCCTTGAAATTGTTTCATAATGGTTTGAACGTTAGAAATAAGTCCATTAAATTGAGACAAGTGATGCTGTATATCATTAAAATTCACTTTTTTCAAGAGAGACATTAGCTGCGTGATTGACTCTGAATTTTCAGTTGCTTGATCGCTACTCTCCACATTTTCTGACTCCGACCGATCTTGTTTCAAATGACGTTTTTTGTACTTTTCCCACTGTGGATCATCATCTCCTAATAACATCCACTCTTCATACAATTGTTGCCAAGTCGTTCGTTTTTGTCTTACCTCCTTGATTAGTAACGGGTGATCTTTTACAAACGTTTTAAACTTCTGTACTGAAGGGTGAAGTGATCGTTGATCACTCATGTCGTCACCTCCTATTCAAATCCTGTCAAAGTAACTGTATTCACTTATATCATACAAAATAGCCTATAGGAACGTTCGCCCATTTTTTAAAATATTTGCTGAGCGATGTAAGTATTGCTAAACTATAAGAAAACTTGCAATGACGAAAGAAAGGAATCACACATGCAAACTGAAATCCAAAATACGAATATAACAAAAATGGTTAATGATTATTTAGAAGAAGCAAATCGAGAAGAAAAAGAAGTACTATTATCAATCCTCAAAGGATTAAAACAAAAACAAGAGGAAGACCACTCAACCTATTTAGGGGCGCTCACACAAATTGAATCCCGTTCGTTAGAAAATGGTGACCTTGAAATGACGTTACCGATTCAACCGATTATAGAAAACCCATTAAAGATGGTCCATGGAGGGATCACAGCCACCCTGCTCGACACAACAATGGGAACAGTTATTAATGAACACCTTCCAAAAACACAAACGGTCGTCACGTCAGAAATCAAAGTTAATTACTTAAAGCCTGGAATTGGAAATTATTTACGATGTGTTGCCTCGCTCGTACATCATGGCAAGCAATTATGCGTTACAGAGGCGAAGGTCTATACAGATACTGATCAACTGGTCGCTATGGGGACAGGAACCTTTTTTATTATTGAACGACCATAAGGGGATGAGGTTATGCTGGTTGCCGCAATCGTTTTACCTGCTCTCTTCTTAACTTTTTTTATTATCGTTAAACGTGATCAAAAAGAGCATATCAAAAAATGGGAGCAAATCGGCACAATCGAAGAGGCAAAAGTACTATCAGGTCAGGTTAGCCGTTTCCATATTGATAAAAAACGCTTTTATCAGTCGATGTTTATTTGGTCAATCGAGCTCATGATCAGCAATGATGCTGGACAACATAAAGTCATCATTGAGCAGCCAATGAAACAAGAAAATCAACCCCTTACTGTAAAAGCCAATGATTTGGTTGTAGCCTTTGGTCAATGGCAGGGGGATTATTTTTATGCTAATCGTGTTGAAATAAAAAATGAGCAACCTTAAAATGATAAACACTCGATCAAATACACGAATTGGGGATGCCCTCTAACATTAACATTTTCCTTAGAGGACATCCCAGTACTTCAATTAGTAATCCCTTTATTCAATCTCTCTGCATCCTTATATGCATCTACCATACCCCAAATCCACAGAATCGGTGTCGTTATAAAACCAATCAAGATCGTCATTAATAATGCTGAAATGAAATAAGCAACGATAAAAGCAATACCTTTTGCGATCTTTCCGTTATAAATTTGACCAAGCCCTGCAATGAAGAAACTTAACACAGCTGCTAAACCTGGATTTTTCATGATGCGACCTCCTCATCGTTAGCTCCGATCTAAATGATCGTTGTTGTTCTCTTGTATTAAATAGATGTTTTTGATCGCTCATTTAGAACTTGAGGCTAAAACTTACCAGGGCGTCAAAAAATTTTGCGTGTAATACTTCTTATAGACACCAACTCCTAAATGGGTAAACTCATCACTTAACAGATTAACACGGTGACCTTCACTATTTAACCAACCTTCGACAGCTTCAATTGCATCCACGTATTTTGCCGCAATATTCTCACCAGCCATTTGGAAGCTAATGGAACTTGACTCTAAGCGATCTTTCAACTCTCCATGCATTGGTGATGTATGAGAAAAATATTGGTTTGTATACATATCTAAACTGTGTTGATACGCAACTTCAGAAACGTCATCGTGCCATGTAAATGGGGAATGACCGTGGCGCTGACGGAGAATGTTTGTCACATCTAATATTTGTCTGGATTGTCCATCTTCAACCTCTGCCCACTCCTCCTCAGATAATGGTTCAGGTTCATATAACTCCCCGCGATAGGTCAGTGAGTATGGCCGCTGCTTTACTAGCGTGGCAGAGTCAAGAAAACGTATACTCGACAGCTGCTTCGTAAACGTATCAAAATAAAGTTGGACCCAATAACTATCAAATTCGATTAACGGTCTCGCTTCAAGCTCATTATCAGTTAACTCAAACATATATGAATTTCCATTTTCTTTGAATGACACCTTTTTTTCAAAAGAAAGCTGCTCACTTATCTCCTCATACGTATCACCAATCGAAAAAGTCTCAAGTGGCAACTGATCTCCGATAGCATAGACGGTAACAACGCCCCCGTCCTCTACCCCAATCTGTATGTATTCGTTGTCATCTTTGTGATAGACCCACCAGTCATAATCATATGCAGAACGATCGATACGGTCTGGATTTCCATACGTATCACGAACCCAATCTGCACTTTTCTCGATTACTTGATGTAAACCGTCGCTTTCTTGTTCGCTATTTTGATTGACCATCCCAGCTGAATCAGTTTGTTCATCTCGTTCCATAACGGTGCCTTCATGATCAGATACCTGATCTAACGGATTCTGAAGCAAATGATCAACAAAAAAGATAACCACAGCGACTGTGACAATACTAAGTAAACAACCGGCTCTTTTCATTTCTAACTCCACTCCCAAAACTTGTAATATCTGTAGTTTCGTTTTTCCTGATTAGATTCCCTCCCGCCCACAAAGATAAGTGTTGAACTACTATGATTCGACAACAACAAAGCAGTTTTCGTCAAGAGTGAAACGAGTGAAGCAAGGGAAAAACCAACTATTCTATAGGAAAGTTTCAACATTATTTTTATTGCATCTTCTTTATTTTCATACTATGATAAGATAAGTATAGGTTAGACTTAGGAGGTTAAAAAATGAAATTTGAAAATATTGGGATTTCTGATCAAGAAATGAAGCTTTCAAAATTACAATATGCTGCAGAAAGCGTTGGATTTGTCCTTGCTGGTCAATGGGACTATGAGCGGGTATCATTTGATTATAAGTTTGAAGATCAAGTAGAGAACGCAGTTTATTATTTACGAGTTCAAGCCTACGCGATTGAAGGGGAGACACCCAAATCAAATGCCGTTGTAAAATTACTTGATCCTGTATTAGGTAGACATTACTACCCACATGGTGTTGAATATGATGAAGATTTCCCTAGCAAAATCGTTAGTAAAGCAACGAAGAAATTAGAAACGTTGAAAGAACAACTTGAAAAATAAAGTACATAAAAAGAAGAGGCTGTCCCACAGTCAAGCAACAATCGTCTCTCTACGAGCTGAACTGACACTTATGGGACAAGCCTCTTTTTATTTTTTACATACGCGATCGAATGGTAACAATGCGCAATCGATCATCCTTATTAGTTACAATATAATTGACATGATCATCCTTTATCGTTGGCTGTTGTTGAAAATCTTCAACTTCTACGATTTCATTTACGTAAATATGGTACTCCGTCAACTCTTCATCATAAAACACATCTTCTATTGTTATATCAACTAGTTCCATTTGCGTTCCCATCGACTGTAAATCACTCATATGACGGCGCAACGAATGATAGAAGCTATTGTTTGTGACAAGATAGGATTCAATCGTATTAAATCCCAATTCATTGACTGCAATGACTTCTTCTTGTTTATAATTCATAACAAAATCGACCACATCCCCGGCCTCTTCGATCGATACCTGTGTTAATTCAACATTTTCATTTGAACTACATGCTGTCAATATCACCAATATAATAAACAACGCAACTATAATTTTTATTCTTAACATTTTTCTCCCTCGTTTTAAAAAAATCGTACTAGACAAGCATAGGACAAGCGTACTCTACTTTTCAACAAACATCAATAGCTTTCTTTCATAAACAGATGAAATCTAGAATAGAAGTTGTCACGAGATCTTAATGTTACTAGAATTGAAAATTTAAAAATTTGCTTTATACTTAGTATTATATATGTGGAGTCTACATAACTAGGGGATTTTCCATCGGTGTCATCAGTGCTATGTAAAAATAATGATACCTACTCTCAGACTTCTTAAACAAGTAAGACTTTTATCTGTTCATCTAGCAAATAACATAATATAATCAAACTAACAGTTGTCTACATTTTAGAAAGGGGTTTACCATTGTCGACGATTTTCTCTAAGCGTGTTTTACTAATCACGATTACGGTCATTCTTTTAATTATCGCAGGATACTTTATTTTACCCGTTTCGTTACCAATTCTTTTAGCGCTATTTACAGCCTTAATACTTTCACCCGCGGTAAAAGCCTTGCACGTGCGGACAAAATTAAAACGAAACATCGCTGTCATGATCGTTTTTAGTTTATTTGTCTGCTTTATCGGACTTTCTGGCTACTTTATTACAACGAAGGCGGTTACTCAAGCGATCCAACTGGTGGAGCATTTGCCTACACATATTAATGACATCAATCGTGCTTGGCTTAATTTCCAACGAAATTTAGAACATACATACCAAGACTTACCACCAGAGTTGGTATACGAAATCAATTCTCAAGTAACCTCAACGTTAAATAACCTTCGTGAAGAAATTGGAAACCGAAATTTAATCAACGATATAACCGCATTCGTCACTCGAATACCCGGATATCTCGTTACATTTATTGTTTATTTGATCGCCCTATTTTTATTTTTGCTTGAATTACCACGCCTTAAGCGACAGTTGTTCACTTTCTTTACAGAAAAGACAGCTGATAAAGTTAATTTCATGGCTTCTAGACTTTCATTTGTTACTTTTGGTTTTTTTAAAGCTCAATTTTTGGTGAGTATCATTATATTCATTGTCACGTTAATAGGGCTGCTCATTATAGCTCCTGAAGTTGCTTTATTAATGGCCTTCATCATTTGGCTGATTGATTTCATCCCTATTATCGGTTCGATCGCCATTCTCGCGCCTTGGGCAATCTTCCAGTTCATTGCTGGAAACGTTGCTATAGGAACACAACTGCTGATTTTAGCGGCGATACTTCTAATCATTCGTCGTACAGTAGAACCTAAAGTTATGGGACAACAAATTGGTCTTTCACCTTTAGCGACACTCATTGCTATGTATATCGGTTTGATGCTCTTTGGTGTGATGGGCTTTATCATCGGTCCTCTGATCGTCATTGCTTTTACATCGGCACGTGAGGCGGGGATTATCCGTTTAAACTTTAAAATTTAAAATTCCCTTGAAATACACTTTTCTTCCCATACTCCAATCGAAGGCAATGTGAGGTAAGCACCCTTCTCTGATTATTCGTCCTCGTTCGCTCACTCCGTCCCTCTACAACAAAACAGCCGTTCAAAAGAACGGCTGTTTTTAACGTTGTATAACTAACTTCTTTAGCTTATTGATCGTTAATAATATGGAGAAATTAAAATATATACTAATACCCCAGTCAAACTTACATATAGCCATAACGGCATTGTCCACCGAGCGATCTTTCGGTGCCTCTCAATTTCCATATTCCATGCTCGCGTAACAGCCATTAATGCAAGTGGTACAATAACTGCAGCTAAAATAATATGCGTAATTAAAATAAAGAAGTAGATATAACGTAATGGCCCCTCACCACCATAAGAAGTTGACTCCGATAGCATGTGATGGGCGACATACGTCACCAAAAAGAACGTCGTTGTCGTAAATGCTGCATAAATAAAGCGACGATGTAACGTAACATTCTTTTTTATAATTGCAATAAGTGCAGCGAGTAAAAATAAAAATGTAAAGCTATTAAAGATTGCATTCATTAAAGGTAAGACCTTTACATCAAATAGATCAAACCCTTGAACAGGCGGGATTGACATTAGTGCAACAACAATCCCATTAATCACAATCGTTAAAATGATGATCAATGGTTTATAATTTCTTTTTTTCACAGGATCATTTGCAACCTCATGGCTAGAATTATACATACATGTTCTCTCCCCTATATTGTTATATAACTTGTCTCATCACTAAATTATACACTATTCACATATCAAAAGGTGAGCCCTGAGCTTTTAAGATTTTAACAATAATTTGAACTTCACAGAGACGATCGCCTAACCTGCCAAGAACCACCGCGCTTACCTGTAAAGTAAAATAAAAAATAAAACAACCCCGTTTAAAAAAACGAGGTTGTTTTGCTTACATTTAGTATTTTGTAATTCCTAATAAAAGCATTAGAGCTGCAATCGTTGGGATCGCAATGAATACACCTGACCAAATAAATGCATTAGCCCAGCCATGATCATTATCTTTCAAATGCATAAAATAGAACATTTGTAAAACGAACTGAACCAAGGCTAACAAAAGAATAAATGGAATTACAAACATAACTGGAAGAAAATCAGCAGCTACAGCTAGGAACGCAAGCAGTGTTAAAAAAATCATTAACACAAATGCTACTACTTGTTGCTTTTTCTCACGTTGAAATTGTACCTTCTCTTCCTCAGTCATTGCACTTTTGGAAAATGGTTGACTTAAGTTATCTGCCATATCATGTTACCCCCCTACTACACCTAAAAGATAAACAACCGTAAAGATAAACACCCATACGACGTCAATAAAGTGCCAGTACAGACTTGCTACATAAAACTTAGGTGCATTCGTTAATGTAATTCCGGAATTACGGTAACGAATAAGCAACGTGATGATCCAAGAAAGCCCGAAGACAACGTGGGCACCATGAAGACCAACTAACGTATAGAATGATGAAGCAAAAGCACTAGTCGTAAAACCTAATCCATAGTGGTGAACATACTCATAGAACTCATAAATTTCAAGCCCTAGGAAGCCTAAACCTAAAAGGACTGTAATCCACATCCAAATCATTAGGCCTCTAAAGTTATTCTTCTTCATTGCAAACATTGCTAATACACTTGTTAAACTACTCGTTAAAAGTAGCATCGTCATGATAAAAGCAAGAGGAAGTGCAAACACATCTTGTGATGTTGGGCCATCAGCTACACCACTACGTAACCCTAAAAACGTACCAAAGAAAGTTGCAAAGAGAACCGTTTCACCGCCTAGGAAAAACCAAAATCCTAGAAACTTATTCTTCGCTTCTAATGTTGCTTTCTCAGGATGACTCGGGAGGCCTTTTGAATGATCAACTGCATTTGCCATTATTAGTTAACCTCCTTTGCTTTAATTTCTTCAACTGGAATATGATAACCATGATCTTCTTTAACAGATCGCACAATCATACAAATAAATGTAATCGCTAATCCACCTACAGCAACAACAATCGGTGGTAGAATTGGGTTTTCCATGTTAAACATAATAAAACCGAAGCCTGAGATAAATAGCCCAACCGACATAATAAACGGTAAGATCGAACCGTTTGGCATATGAATATCCTGGAGAGGCTCTGCTGGTTTCATTTTACCATCACCATGAATTTTCTCGTAGAATAATGGGTCAAGTGAACGCACTTGTGGTGTTTGCGCAAAGTTATACTCTGGAAGCGGATGAGCAGTAGCCCATTCTAACGTACGAGCATCCCACGGATCGGCACCAACACGCTCGCCTTTAAATGCAGAGTAAATAACATTAATAACAAGAATAATAATCGCCGCTGACATAAAGAACGTACCAATTGTACTAATAAAGTTAAATGTATCTAATCCTTGATCACCTAAGAATGTATACACTCGACGCGGCATACCCATTAGACCAAGTAAATGTTGAACAAAGAAAGTTAAATGGAAACCAATAAAGAATACCCAGAAAAACAACTTCCCAAGTCCTTCATTTAGCTTGTGACCAAACATTTTTGGATACCAGTAGAACACACCTGCAAATAAAGCTAGGACAATCCCACCAACAATAATGTAATGGAAGTGAGCTACAACAAAGTACGTATCATGATATAAGTGGTCAACCGGAGCCATTGCTAGCATTACCCCTGTAACCCCACCAAGTACGAATGTTGGAACGAACGATGATGCAAAGAGCATTGCCGTATTAAATGTAATTTTTCCGCCCCACATCGTAAAGAGCCAGTTAAAGACTTTAATACCAGTCGGTACAGCAATTGTCATCGTTGCAATCGCAAAAATTGAGTTAGCAATTGGTCCCATACCTACAGTAAACATGTGGTGAGCCCACACCATGAACCCTAGGAAAGCGATGAGCATTGTCGCAAAGACCATTGCCGTATAACCGAATAGACGCTTTCTTGAGAAAGCAGGAATTACCTCTGAAATAATACCAAATGCTGGAAGTACTAATATATATACCTCTGGGTGACCGAAAATCCAGAAAATATGTTGCCATAATACAACATTACCACCCATATCAGTAATAAAGTATTGAGCTTCAAACAACCGATCTAGCATGAGCAGCGCAAGACCAGCAGCTAATGGTGTAAAAGCAAATAAAATTAATGTAGACGAAATAAATGTCGTCCAAACAAACAATGGTAAGCGCATCATTGTCATGCCTGGTGCACGCATATTAACAATTGTTACTAGAAAGTTAATCGCTGAAACTAACGTACCGATACCACTAACCTGTAAACCTAATACGTAGAAATCAAGTCCTAGACCTGCGTAATCACGGCTTGAAAGCGGTACATACGCTGTCCAACCCGCATCTGGACCTCCACCGAAGAACCAGCTTAAGCTTAGTAAGAATCCCCCAAAGAAGAAGATCCAAAACCCTAATGCATTTACAAATGGAAAGGCAACATCACGAGCCCCTATTTGTAATGGAACAATAAAGTTCATAAACGCAAACAGTAGTGGTGTTGCGGCCAGGAACAACATGATCGTTCCGTGCATTGTAATAAATTCATTAAACGTTTGACCACTTAGAAAGTTCATTTCCGGATACATGAGCTGGATACGCATAAATAATGCCATAACCCCAGCTTTCACAAAGAAAAGTGTACCGGCAATTAAATACATAACCCCGATTTTCTTGTGATCAACCGTTGTTAACCAGTCCCATAAAACACTTTTAGACTTTGTAGTCGTAGACAATGGGTTTACCTCCTTTTAAAACAATTTCAAAGTTCATTATTCAAGTACTGTCAGAGATTTTAAATATTCAACTAGTGATGTCATTTCTTCATCTGATAGCTGTGGATAAGCCGGCATATTATTGCCTTGTTTTAGTGATTGAGGATCACGGATCCAAGCTTCAATATTTTCATCAGTGAAATCAAGGTAACCAGCTACAACCTCACGTTCACCAAAATTGGTTAATGCAGGTCCTGCTGCAGTTCCAGTACCACCGATCGCGTGACATCCGATACAGCCATTTTCTTCAAAAACTTCACGGCCTTGTTGAGCAACAACTTCTGTTGGCTCTTGTGGTTCTTCTTGCATGCTTGCCACCCAAGCGTCATATTCATCACGCTCTACTGCAATGACTTTGAAATCCATAAGCGCATGAGCCGGACCACATAATTCTGCACATTTCCCTTTATAAACTCCTGGTTCATCTGCTTCAAGCCACATGTGGTTTGTGATTCCTGGAACAGTATCTACTTTACCACCTAGGGCTGGTACCCAGAACGAGTGAACAACATCAGAAGCATGGAGTTCAAAAAGAACTTTCTCACCAACAGGAATGTACAGATCTTGCCCTGCTGTGAATCCTTCATCTTCATAATCAAACTGCCACCAGAACTGATGACCTGTTACTTTAACTTCAACAGTATGATCGCCTTCTGGTTCTGTGTCAGCTAAAAGGAATGTACCTGTAATCGTTGGAACAGCTAAGATTGCTAATAGCAAAATTGGGATCACTGTCCAAAGGATTTCCAGTTTGTGATTCCCTTCCACTTGCTTCGGAATTTCATCATCTCCCGGAGCTCTTCTGAACTTAGCTAAAATAATAAAGTAAATTGCAAAAACGACAATGGTTACAAAAGCCATAACATACAAGCTTAATAACATATTGTCAAAGATCCATTGTGATTGTGGACCTTTGGGATCCAGCGCAGTTAGATTCGTTTCACCACATCCTGTGAGCAGTAGGAGTAGTAAAAAAATCGGTAAAATACGCCATACATTTTTCCACTTTTTCATGTAAAGTCAAACCTCACTTTCTTTGCATTTTATTACAGTCACTTATCCCCCTCATAGTAAGCTATTTATAATAAATGGACAATGACCATAAGTACAAAAATAATGGTTAAGTAATTTAATGAATAGACAAACATTAAACGAGCCCATTTAATGTCATCCTTCATAAAGAATCCAGCAAAGCCCAGTACTAGCCACCCAATTCCTAATAAAGCGGCGACTATCGTATAGACATAGCCAAACTGATATAACATAAGAGAAATCGGCAACAGCGCAGCAACATAAAGGACCATTTGCCTTTTCGTTATTCCAAAGCCTGCAACTACAGGTAACATCGGAATTCCAGCTGCACGATATTCCTCACATCGTTTCATTGCTAACGCTAGAAAATGAGGCGGTTGCCAAAAGAACATGATGAGAAACATGACCCATGCATACACATGTAGGCCAGGATCTATAGCTGCCCAACCAATGAGTGGCGGGACTGCTCCTGAAACACTTCCTACGATTGTATTTAATGAATGAGTTCGTTTAAGCCACATCGTATAAATGACGACGTATACCAGTAAACCAATGATACCAATAATACCAGCCACTGGTGTCGCTAAATAAAGTAGGAAAATACCTAAAGCTGCTTGTAGTAATCCAACCCACAAGACATTATTGACCTCAACCTTTCCAGTTACAGTTGGTCTGTCTTTTGTTCGCTCCATCAGGTGATCAATATCTCGATCAATGTAATTATTTAACGTACATCCACCGGCCATTACTAAACCTGCTCCAAACAACGTTAAAAGTACAATGTGAATGTTAGTAGCTAAGCTTACACCTGTATAAACCGAAGCTAAATACAAACCAGCAAATGTTGTGATTAAGTTTGATACGACGATACCCATCTTAGCTAACGTTAAATAATCTTTCCACGTCTTTGTTTTACTGCTAGAGAGTGCACCACTTGCATGAGAATCAATAACTTCTGTAGCCTCAAATGCCGTATTTGTCTTGTTCATGTCTATTTCACCCCCTTTTACGAAATAATGACTTTGTGAAAATAGAACCTTGTAAATCAGAAAAGTCGTTTCCTTATCTTCCAACCAATTTCGAGTTGACTCAACAACTTTCCGCCATTCAAATAGCTCCTTACACTAAACATAACAAATTTCTTATTTAGAATTTCTGTTATTTACTACACATTATATCTTAAAATCTAGTTTGTTTCATCATTTTCCCAAGTTTCACATTATCTTCACAAAATCTATAAAAAGCCATTGAATGTTCATTCTTCATAAATTGACATTTCCCTCTTTTATTTTTAAGATGAAGAAGGGTTTAACGACATCTTATTTTATCTCATTTAACAAAATAAAGAAAGGTGAAAAAAGTGCATAAACTATTAAAAATCTATTCTGTCATTACTTCGATTGGCATGTTGATTGTTTTGTTACAAGGAGCACTTGTCACCAAAACAGGTTCCGGCGAAGGTTGCGGTGCGACATGGCCTTTATGCTTCGGTGAGTTAATACCAACGTCACCTGCGATTGAAACAATCATTGAGTATAGCCACAGGATTGTTTCAGGACTATTAGGAATAATGGTCATTATCTTAGCGATTTGGACGTGGCGAAAGCTCTCTCATGTACGTGAAACCAAATTCATGGCAATCATGGCAATCCTATTTATTATGTTCCAAGGATTCTTAGGTGCTGGTGCAGTCGTTTGGGGACAGTCTCATGCGGTACTAGCCTTACATTTTGGTATTTCGGCTATTTCATTTGCAACCGTTGTCCTCCTTACTGTACTCGTATTTGAAGATGGGAAGCGTAATGTCCCAGCCCCTGTTGTAAGTAAAGGGTTCAAGTACTACGCAATCTTTGTCATCACTTACTGTTATATTGTTATTTATACTGGCGCTTACGTCAAACACACAAACGCAACACTGGCTTGTACAGGTTTTCCGTTATGTAATGGTGAAGTCTTACCTGAATTATCAGGCCCAGTAGGTGCGCACTTTTCACACCGTGTTTTTGGCACGTTGCTCTTAATCTTTATATTCATACTATTTATTCTTGTCCTTCGCAACTATCGTCACAGCAAAGTTTTAGTATGGTCAAGCAGTCTCGCGCTACTCTTTGTTATTGCACAGTTGGTCAGCGGGATATCGATTATCTTTTTAGGAAATACCTTAACAGTTTCTTTATTACACGCACTAATCATATCACTTCTTTTTGCAAGTCTGTCGTACCTCACTATGGTTATATTACGTAAATAAGAAAAAAGCACAGCTATTCGTAGCTGTGTTTTTTCTCAATTACCTCCCATCTTGCCCTATTTCCTCAAAATTATTCATAGACCATCTCTTAAAAGGCTATTGCTTCGTTCCCCTAGGAGTGTAGGATTTCACAGTATAGTGGGGTCCGGACAAAACGAGTTAAAATATTGGCAATGGCTTCACTCGTTCATTGCTTAGAAGCTGGGACAAAATGAACTGCCCCCTGTCAAGTAGACAGTGGAAATAATAAAAATGACCTAAGCGGCTTTAGCTCTATATTCTATAGGGCTAAGGCCGCTTAATCTTTTTTGGTACCTTTCATGATTATAAAAATGGATATACTCATCTATCGCAGTAGAAAGTTCCTCAAATGTCCTATACTTATGCAAATAATACTTCTCACATTTCAGTGTTCCAAAAAAAGATTCCATTGGTCCATTATCAATACATCGACCAACTCGTGACATGCTTTGTGTCATCTTCGCCGCATCTATCTTACGTTTAAATCCTTTAGAGGTATATTGGAACCCACGATCACTATGGATAAGTGGATGTTCCCCCGTTAATTGGACTGTGGCTTGGTCTAGCGTCTTGAATACAAGTTGATTATTATTGGAATGCCCTAGAACATAACTGACAATGGATCCATCATA